>JBDSJK010000380.1:0-3918 GCA_039917535.1 Burkholderiales bacterium | reverse complement strand
CCGCTTTCAATGAGTTTGGCGATGTCGCGCAATTGCTCACCGCTGGGATGCATGAATAAATATTTGAAATTGACGCCGCCTTCGCGCGCGAGCTTGGTCGATGTACGGTTGCTCCACGCCATCACCATGCGGACGAGAAAATTCACGCCCCATTCGCGGCCGATTTCTGCGGTAGGCATGCCGGCGATGGTGACGAGGGTGCCGCCGCGTTTTAGCACGGAGAACGAGCGGTGCTGGGTTTCGCCGCCTTGGGTGTCGAATACGAGATCGTAGTCGCTTAACATTCCCTCAAAGCGTTGGGTCTTGTAGTCGATCACTATGTCGGCGCCGAGCCGCTTGAGAAGATCAGCGTTGCGCGCGCTTGCTGTGGTGGCGACCGTAGCGCCGAAATGCTTGGCGAGTTGAATGGCGAAACTACCGACGCCGCCGGAGCCCGCGTGGATGAGAACTTTACTGCCGGATTTCAGTTTGCCGATGTCGATCAGCGCTTGCCACGCAGTTAGCCCTACCAACGGAATCGATGCAGCTTCGATGTGGCTTAAGTTATTTGGCTTCAGCGCGACGCCGGATTCCGCCGCCACCGCGTATTCTGCGAACGAGCCGATGCGATCTTTGTCGAGCCGCATATACACGGCGTCGCCGGGCTTGAACGCACGTACGTCTGCGCCGGTTTTTTCCACGACGCCGGAACAATCGTTGCCCAGTACCGAGGGAAACTTAAGCGGCAGGATAAGTTTCAAATCACCGTCGCGAATTTTGTAATCTACTGGATTGATGCTCGCCCCATGAACCTTGATCAACACATCGCGCGGACTTACGGCTGGGATCGGTTGCTCGCCGATCTCGATGGCGTCGTTGTTGCCGTAATGGCGAATAAAAGCTGCTTTCAAGTGATTTCCTTTTCGAGCGTGACTTGGCTGGAGAGGCAGTACTGGTGCGGCTCTCCGGGCATGCCAAGCCACCACGCGCATTGATATTGCCTGGTGGCGATGCCATACATGCGATTTCTGTATCTGTGTCTGCTTTTGTGGTTCATTTTAAGCAGCAAGCGGAAAACGTTTAACCTTGGGACGCGGCTTGCGTGCAGCAATCCACAAATCGTAACCTGCTTGCATCCTGAGCCAAAGTTCAGCGCTCGTGCCTAGCGCTGCGGCCAAACGGAGCGCCATGTCCGCGCTTATCGCGGCGCGCCCGTTCAACACTGCCGAGAAGGCTTGGCGGGTAACGCCTAAGCGCTCCGCCGCATCGGTCACGCTCATGTTTTCGGGCAGATACTCGCGCAACACTTCCCCGGGATGGGGTGGATTAAACATACGACTCATACAAAACCCTCAGTGATAGTCTAAATAGTCAAAGAGCTCTACATCTTCGCCATCAAAGCGAAATACAACTCGCCAATTTTGATCAACCCAGACCGCCCAGAAGCCCTGATAGTTGCCTTTCAAGGGATGCAGTCGCCAGCCGGGTGCAGTCATATCTTCCGGGCTTAGCGCGTAATTCAGAGTGACAAGAATCCGACCCAATTTTTCACTATGCTGGGGTCGAACACCGGCTTTGTTACCCGTCTTGAAAAATCGCTCTAGGCCTTTGTGTTGGAAAGTTTTGATCACAAACTAATTGTAAAGCGTCACTTGACACTTGTCATCCTGATTTTCGAACCATTAGCTCTTGATCAACTCAATAATCTTATTCATCGTCGTGGCATCATCATCAAACCCGCCGTGGGTGCTGCTTGCCGAGGATTGAGCCGGGGCGCTAAACGCCTGCACGTTCGCCGCGGTGCCGATGTATTGGTCGAAGTATTTTTCCATGCCTAAGATGGGCGTGGTAACGCCGCCCTCGAAGGATTCGCAGACGAGATAAAGCAGCGATCTGCTGTAGCCCAGGATGGCCCGGCAGGTCGTGTCTTGTTGCTCTGTGGTGTCGGTCAAGTGGAATTGGTGGTAGCGCTTAACCTTGCCACTTTTGATGGCGGGAACGACGGCATCGACAAACGTTTGCACGGTGACGGCGGGCGCCATGAAGTTGACCGTGTCGAAGCTCCAGTCGTATTGCGCCAACTCTTTAACCAGATAGGAATGCACGATGGAACCGGCAGAATGGCCGATCAAGTGCAGGCGGATATTTTTCGCGGCGGGCGATTCCTTACTCGCTTTATACAATATCCTTGCGCCGCTCTCTTTGCCGTTGATGGGTTCGCGGCTGCTGATGGCGGCGGCGTTTTGTTTCATCTCGCCCCAAATCTGCGTGCCCATTTTTGCGAGAAACCGTTCTAAGCGTTTGTTCCAAAACTTGCCGATCATCCCGCGCGCAGCGTCGGTTTCGCGCGGCACGTCCTTGACTAAATCTTCAAAGCGATTCTTAAGAGTGTTCCAAAGATCCGTTTCCCACATGAAGAATATGGGGAAAATATGCGCATCGTAGAGCGCCGGAATCCATTTCGCTGCGGTTTCGGCCGCGTCCTTCTCACTGGTCAAGCCGCCGTGGGCATAAATGGCGACATCGAGCGGCTCGCTCGCTTTGAGCTTCCAACGTTTGCGCGCTTCTTGGGCGTGAAAGGTGACGAGCAACTTAACGTCGTCTTCTTGGGTGCGAAACTCGCCGCTGGGTGAGAGACGGCCATTGTTTTCCATGTCGATGATGAAGGGCGACAATTCGTGATTGCGCAGCACTTCGTTTGCTGCAAGCTTCACTTTTCTCTCGACGATGCGCAGGCTTGGCGCGATGGACACGGCGCGATGTTCGTTCGTTACCACACCGAGCTGTGGCACCCAGCAATCCATGGCGTTGGCGAGCCAATCCTCGTAGGCGAGAATGGCGCGGCCACCGCTCGCCCAACTGGCGCCCCAGGAATTTTGGATCAGAAAACCCTGCTGGTCGTAGCCGATGATCACGAAGGCGTGACCGCCCAGATCGGGCGAAGCGTCATGGCTGGGTATGACCCAGAATTCGTTTTTCTTAAGTTTGCCTGAGACAGGTTTGATCCAGCCGTCATGGCAAATTGCGCTGGCATACAGGATGCCCGTTTCGTTCAGCGCAACGTGCATATCAGAAATGGAGCGCGAGTCAACGCGATAGTAAGCGCCGAGCGGGCGCTTAGCGGCTTCTAGCCACCAATCGGTCGCAGCGTTCGTCGCCTCGGGAATGTCGAACCCGGTCCAAAGCGTTTGCCCGCACGCGCCGTGCTTGAACCAGCCCTTCATTGCAGCCCGCAGGCTGGAGCCGGTGTCTTTATCCTGTTCTGAATCTTTGAGGGCATCGTAGCGCCGTGCCATGGAATAAAGCATGAAGGGTGATACGGGCGCCTCTTTAGCGCGGCCCGATTTGACCAGCAAATGATTGACGATGTTGGAAAGCGCGAAGCCAGTGCAAGCGTTCGTCTCGCGCTGATTAAGCACCGGAAGAATTAAATTAGGAATGAAGCGTTGTGGCGGCTGAAGCGCGATGGCCGGGCGATAGGGCCTGTCACGAAGATCGAGCTTATCGGGACAGACATTGCGGCGGTAGGGGAATGTGTCGACTTTGCTTTTGACTTGACTCATAGCATATCCCTCGGCCGTTTTAGTAAGAACATCTTACCCCAGAAAACGTCAGTAATTTACGAACTGAAATATGTACATATAGGGTGCATTATTATTGTAAAAGCACTAAATAAATGCGTAATTATCAATTTAGATATGGTTAACATATTGAAAATAAATGTAAAAACAATTAGGAACATTATTTGCTTAAAATAATGGTTCGACTTTGGGGGAAAAACATGGAAAATTTAAAAACTAGCAGCGATGTCTTGTTCATTTTGATCGGCGCGACCATGGTGCTCGCCATGCACGCCGGCTTCGCATTTTTGGAATTGGGCACCGTTCGGCGCAAGAACCAAGTCAACGCCTTGGTCAAAATCTTGGCGGATTTTTGCAT
>JBDSJK010000379.1:0-10588 GCA_039917535.1 Burkholderiales bacterium | reverse complement strand
CTGGGTCCCCGCCTACGCGGGGACGATAAGACATAAGGTGCCGTTACTTTTTAACTTTCTCCATCTTCGCCGAATCCTCCGGCCGCAAAAAAGTAATATCGCCAAAATAGCCTTCCGAGCGTGTATCGGTCGCGTCGGAATCACTGTGTATGCCGATTGAAATAATACGCCCCGGCTCCTCGCCAAACACGCGGCGGAAATCCTCAAAGACATTGCGTGTCTCTTGCACCCAAGCGCCAATCTTCTCGGCGCCACTTTCAACCAGCAACAATCTAATGCGTCCGCACCAGCCATTTTCGATGATGCTTTCTTTCGCTGCGCCGTCGCCCCAGACATATTCGAGCGTGGCGTAGGGCGGCTCGGCACCAAGCAGCAAGCGAGTTTCTGCGAAAGTCATTTTGTCGCCGAACGGTAGCTTGCTGGTGTCGCCTTCAAAGGCGATGATCAAGCGCACCGGCGCGTCTTCAGTTCTGCGCGACGTGCTGTTGGCACCCGGCACCAAACGCGGTGCCTTCCAGCGCCAACGCAACACGGGATAGTCACGCGGATCGACATTGATATTTTCCAGCAAGACGGATGAGGCATTTTCCGACGTCGCGTGCACTACCGTCGTACCACCATCGTCGACTAACTCAAATTTCGTCGCTGTGCGAAATTTGGAAAAGGTTAACGGTTGCCAACCACCGGGGAAAGCCGCACCAGGCCCGGCCTTTGAGAAGGGCGTTACCTGCGCCGCCACGGGCCCTGCTTGCGGCTTGTGCGCGCAGCCGCTTTGCAACGTAATCAGCGCGAATGCCACCAAACTAACTCGAGTAAAATAACCTGTAGCCGTCATACTGTTTCCTTGTCGTTAAGGCCGCGAGCATAGAAATTCAACGAGATTGTAATGCACATTCACAACTTTCCCGAGATCAAGCCCAACCAATCCATCGAACTGCTGAAGGAGCTGCACATTCTCACCCGCGATGGGAAGATGAATCAAGACAGCCGCCGCAAGCTCAAGCAGGTGTATCACCTGGTGCAATTCATCGAGCCTCTGCTTAAGGAAATCCAACAAGACCACGCGGATATTCAGCTCGTCGACCACGGTGCAGGTAAATCGTACCTCGGCTTTATTCTTTACGATTTATTCATCAAAGCGCAAGATAATAATTCACATATTTATGGCATCGAGGCGCGTGATGAATTGGTGAAAAAATCCGCGGCCTTGGCGGCAAAGCTCAATTTCCCGCGCATGTCGTTCTTTCATTTATCCGTGGCGGATGCAATCGAATCGGGCCAATTACCTAAAAAAGTTGATATCGTCACGGCGCTGCACGCCTGCGATACCACGACCGACGACACGATCCACTTCGCGTTGAACAAACAAGCAAAGTTCATCGTGCTCGTGCCGTGCTGCCAAGCGGAAGTCGCGGCGGTGCTGAAGAAAAACAAGGGGACAACGCTGGCAAAAAACGCCCTCACCGAACTGTGGCGCCACCCGCTGCACACACGCGAATTCGGCAGCCAAGTTACCAACGTACTGCGTTGCTTACAGCTTGAAGCCCACGGCTATCAAGTCAACGTCACGGAACTGGTCGGCTGGGAACACTCGATGAAAAATGAACTCATCATTGCCAGCTATAAAGATCTGCCGCGCAAACGCCCGGCGGAGCGCTTGCAAGAAGTGTTGCGTGCGGTTGGGTTGGAGGAAATGAGCGGGCGGTTTTTTGTTACGGCGTGAGCTTCGAAATTCTAATACGTCAAGAGAATGTAGCGTGCGCTATGCGCACTAACCTACATCCAATCGCACGCATAGCGCACGCTACACTGGCTAAACCCATCCCCCATTTCACCCCCTGCCCTCCCCTTGAAAGAGAGGGAGCGTAGGGCACCACGCCACGAGCCAGTCCCAACGCGCCTCTCAGGGCATACCCCGCCAGCAACGAGGTTGAATGCGGCTCCTGGCAATGCCTTCATCCGCGCTAAAGCGCAACACCAGCCACTTCAACACGCCTGCCAGCCAACCCCAAAACGCTGAGCCGATGCTGAACAACGTGACGCCCGATGCGGTGACGAGAAAGGTGACGGGTGCGGACTCGCGTTCTTTTTCCTCACCGAGCGCGGCGGCGAGGCCATTGCCGATGGTGCCGGGCAAGGCGAGTCCGGCGATAGACCACACCAGCTCCTTCGGAAACGCGGCAACGCGCGGCGGAAAATGAGGTAGGCGATAAACATCGCGAACACCATGATAAATTCTGTTTTCATCGCAACGAATTTCGGTGATCTGAGATTCGTGATTTTGCGTGCCAGTATAACGTCAGCGATGCGGTGGCGACTTGCCTGGCGAAATTTTTACAGCCATGCCGCCACGAGGCAATCAGGCTGCGGCCGGTGGCACAGGCATCGCCAGAAGCCGCACTAGATCTTGCTCGTGGCGTGGTATCACATAAGCTAATGTTCAAGATCAGCAGCCGTTATCGCGCGGGGCCCGGTTCGCCGGTACAATTCACTGCATAATTTTTTTGAGCGCCAGCCCATGACTCAATTTCGCATTGCGCCGAGTATCTTGTCGGCAAATTTCGCCAAGCTCGGCGAGGAGGTCACGTCCGTTCTCGATGCGGGCGCAGACATCATCCACTTCGACGTGATGGACAATCATTACGTGCCGAATCTCACCATCGGCCCGCTGGTGTGCGAAGCGTTACGTCCGCTGACCCAAGCCATTATCGACGTGCATTTGATGGTGAAGCCGGTGGATCGCATCGTGCCGGATTTCGCCAAGGCGGGTGCGAATATCATCAGCTTCCACCCCGAGGCGAGCGAGCATATCGATCGCACCATCCAACTCATCAAAGAACATGGCTGCAAGGCGGGTTTGGTGTTCAATCCCGGCACGCCGCTCGCCTACCTTGATCACGTGATTGAGAAACTCGATTTGATTTTGATTATGTCGGTGAACCCGGGCTTTGGCGGGCAGAGTTTTATACCGGAAGCGCTGAACAAACTTCGCGCGGCGCGGCAACGCATCAAGGTGACGGGTCGTGATATCTGGCTCGAAATAGACGGCGGCGTGAAGACCGACAACATCCGCAGCATTGCCGAAGCCGGCGCGGATACCTTCGTTGCGGGCTCGGCAATTTTTGGCAAAGGCGACTATCGCGCAACGATTACGGCGATGCGAGCAGAACTTGCGAAAGCAAATTGATAATGAGTTCACGCTTTCCCTTGCAAATCCGCGCCGTCGCCTACGATCTCGACGGCACGCTGGTCGATAGCGTCGGCGATTTGGCTTACGCCGCGAATCTGATGCGCGAGGAACTCGACCTTCCCGCGATCCCGGAAAGCGAAATCAAAACCTACATCGGCAAAGGTATCACCAACCTTGTGCGACGTGCCGTCATGCGCGGTCGCGCACCGGACGATGTAGTCAGCGATGCTTACGTCGAGCAGGCGCTGGCCATTTGCGAACGCCACTACGCGCAACATATGTGCCGCACCACGCGACCCTATCCCGGCGTGGGAGCTGGCCTGGAAGCCGCGCGGGATAAGGGTCTCAGGCTTGCTTGCATTACCAACAAAGCGGCGCGATTCACCGAACCGATGCTGCGCGAACTGGGCCTTGCGGCGTATTTTGAGTTAACGCTTTCCGGCGATTCGCTACCGGAAAAGAAACCTCACCCTGCCCCGCTGCTGCACGCCGCAAAATTCTTCAACATCACACCGCAACAGTTGCTTATGGTGGGTGATTCCGATAACGATGTTGAAGCGGCCAAGGCCGCGCGCTCACCGATTTTTTTTGTGCCCTATGGCTACCATCAAGTTGACAATATCGACAGCCTGGGTGTCGATGCGGTGGTGCAGGATTTGATGGCGGTTGTTCGGCTCGTCGTCAAGGCCTAACGGCCCTTACGCCGCCTATCTATCAAGCGGTTTGATGTGTTTGTAATCGCCGCGCTGCTCTAGTTCCCACACATCCAGCGTTTGCTGCATACGCAGCCACAAGCCGGGGCCGTTACTTAATAGGCGCCCGATGCGAATCGCCATGTCCGGGGTGATGGCTCGCTTTCCATGCAAGATTTCCGAAACCGTGAGACGCGATACGTCCAAACGCTGCGCGAATTCGGTTTGCGTCATGCGAAGCGCCGGCAAGACGTCTTCACGCAGAATTTCGCCAGGATGGGTCGGTTTGCGCTTGGGATCACGCAATGAAACTGTTTTTTTACTCATCAGTGGTAGTCCTCTACATTCACTATTTCCGCGTCGCCGTCCTCAAACTTAAACGTCATCCGCCAGTTGCCTGAGACGCGCAGGCTCCAGAGGCCTTTCTTATCACCCCTAAGCCCGTGCAAGTGCCAGCCCGGGACATCGAGATCATTTATCAACTGCGCCTCGTCCAGCGCATCAAGAAGGCGCCTAAGCCGCGGCGCATGTTGGGCTTGTATCCCGGGTGCGTCATCGTCCTTGAAAAATCTCTGCAAACCTTTGTGAGTGAAACTTTTTATCATCGCTGTATTGTAATTTGTCTCATTACATTCTGCAATGGCTCACTTTACAATCGCGCCATTCACAACTGATCCCCATTCCTTCGCTACACACACTGTACTTGCCGTTTCACCCGCTGCCCTTCGACAAGCGCGCAACGAACCGCTAGAATATCACCTGCATAACATTTCTTTCCACCCATATGATTCGCTCTGTTAGTAGTTCGATTCGCACCGCACGATGGCAGCCCTGGCGCTGAATTCGTCGTTGTTTTGAATCGTCTATTCACCTGGAGCAATTATGACTGAGCAAGAATTTCAGGCCCTCGCGGCGCAAGGTTTTAATCTAATCCCCGTTACCGCCACCGCGCTCGCGGATCTGGATACGCCACTGTCGGTGTATCTCAAATTGGGCTGCGAACCTTATTCCTATTTCTTGGAATCCGTAGTCGGCGGCGAACGATTTGGCCGCTATTCGTTCATCGGCCTGCCCGCATCTATACGTATGCGAGTGTTCGGCAACAAGGTCACGGTAGAGAACGATGGCGTAGCGTTAGAGTCCGTCGAGAGCGACGATCCGCTAGCGTTTATTGATCGTTATCTGAAACGTTTTAACGTGGCGCAGGTGCCGGGCTTGCCGCGCTTCTGCGGCGGGTTGGTGGGCTATTTTGGCTACGACACCGTCCGCTATATCGAAGGCCGTCTCGCCAAGACGAAAAAACACGACACGCTGAATCTGCCGGACATAGTGCTACTGCTGTCAACGGAATTAGTCGTCATCGATAATTTGAGCGGCAAGCTGCATTTCGTGGTTTATGCGGATCCTGTGGTGCCGAATGCCTTTCGTCTCGCGCAGGAACGCCTCGCAGAATTAAAACGGAAACTGCGACTCCCCATCGAGCCGCCACCCTCGGAAACCGCTACAAGCAGCTCACCCCAATCGGAATTTGGCGAAGAGAATTTCAAAACGGCCGTGGTGCGCGCCAAGCAATACATCCACGACGGCGACATCATGCAGGTGGTGTTGAGCCAGCGGCTGAGCCAGCCCTTCGATGCGTCGCCGCTGTCGTTATACCGCGCGCTGCGCACGCTGAATCCCTCGCCGTATATGTTCTATTACCACTTCGACGATTTTCATGTGGTCGGCGCATCGCCAGAGATCTTAGTGCGCTTGGAACAGGGCACAGTCACATTGCGACCCATCGCAGGCACGCGGCCGCGCGGCGCGACGGCGGGGGAAGATCAAGCGCTGGCCGACGAATTACTCGCCGATCCAAAAGAACGTGCCGAGCACGTGATGCTGATGGATTTGGGCCGCAACGACGTAGGCCGTGTCGCGCAGACCGGCAGCGTGAAAGTCACCGACCAGATGGTGATCGAGCGTTACTCCCACGTCATGCACATCGTCTCCAATGTGGAAGGCAAGCTGCGCCCGGAGCTAAACGCGATGGACGTGTTGCGCGCCAGCTTCCCGGCGGGCACCGTGTCGGGTTCACCGAAAGTCCGCGCCATGGAAATCATCGACGAGTTGGAACCGACCAAGCGCGGCGTGTATGCGGGCTCCGTGGGCTATCTCGGCTTCAACGGCGATATGGATCTCGCCATCGCCATCCGCACCGCCGTGTTGAAAAATCAAATGCTGTACGTGCAAGTGGGCGCGGGCATCGTCGCGGACTCCGTGCCGCAAAGCGAATGGCAAGAAACGCAAAACAAAGCCAAAGCGGTGTTGCGCGCAGCGGAAATGGCGCTCAAGGGACTCGATTAGCTGCATGGCTGGAAAGCAATACTAGGGCGGCTCTCGGGGCATACCCTGCCAGAGACCAATATATATGCGGCTCCTGGCTTGCCCGTCGGAGAAAACCTACAAGGCTTCTGTCATGAATCTGTAACATTCCCCACCTAACATGCGCTGCGTAGTACCCGTCATTTTATTTTGGAGTCATGCGAGCAATGGGAATATCCTTTAAAAATATCATCAACCTCGGTGTTTTGGCGTTCGCTGCGGCGGCGGCATCCGCGCAACTGGCCACCGCGCAAGCCATCAAAATCGACGGTTCCAGCACGGTTTATCCAATCACGGAAGCGGTCGCGGAAGAATTCCAAGTGGTGAAAAAAGCTTCAGTCAAAGTCACGGTCGGGATTTCAGGCACAGGCGGCGGTTTTAAGAAATTTTGCCGTGGCGAGACCGATATTTCTAATGCCTCTCGCCCCATCCTCAAGACTGAGATGGAAATCTGTAAAGCAGCCGGCATCGAATACGTGGAGTTGCCTATTGCCTATGACGCGCTGACGGTGGTGGTCAATCCCAAAAATGATTTCATCAAGAGCCTGACGGTCGATGAACTGAAAAAAATGTGGGAACCCGCCGCGCAAGGCAAAATCACCAAGTGGAATCAGGTTAATCCCGCCTGGCCAGATACACCGTTAAAATTATACGGCGCCGGTGCTGATTCGGGTACGTTCGATTACTTCACGGAAGCCATCGTCGGCAAAGCAAAATCAAGCCGAGGCGACTACACGGCAAGCGAAGATGATAACGTGCTGGTGCAGGGCGTGTCCCGCGACAACGGCGCGCTGGGTTACTTCGGCTATGCCTACTACGCGGAAAACCAAGCCAAGCTCAAGGCGGTGCCCATCGTGGCGAAGACCGGGGCAGCAGCCGTCGGCCCCTCCGAAAAAGCAGTGGAAGACGGCAGCTACCAGCCGCTGTCGCGCCCGATCTTTATCTACGTGAAAGCGAAATCGCTGGAACGTCAGGAAGTCAAAGATTTCGTGGATTTCTATCTGAAGAACGCCGCGAAACTGGCCCGGGAAGTGAAGTACATTGCGTTGCCGAAAAAAGCCTACGAACAGGCGGCGGAGCACGTTGCCAAGAAAAAAATCGGCACCGTGTTCGGTGGCACAGCGGAAGTCGGCGTGAGGATTGAAGAGTTGATGACGCGCGAAGGAAAGTTCTGATCAGCCATTAAGATAACTGCAAACCTTACGGGGGGCGTCGCCCCCCGTTTCACAACGAAGCGGTAGAATAGTGCGTCTAGCATGATCCAGGGAGCTTACTTGCAAGAGTCGCACCAAAGCCTCACGCCGAGCCGCCGGCCGCTGGGGAGACTAAAGGAACGCGCGATTGAGTTCCTATTGCTGCTCGCGGCGCTCTCTTCCGTCGCCATCACGGCGGCCATTGTGTTCATTCTGGTTAAGGAATCCTGGACATTTTTTCAAAACGTGCCGCTGTGGTCTTTCTTGACGGACACCGAATGGACGCCGCTGTTCGACAAGCCACGCTACGGCATCATGCCGTTGATTTCAGGAACCTTAGTCTCATCCTTGGTGGCGCTGTTGCTTGCTATCCCCGTCGGTACGGTCATCGCAATGTACATCAGCGAATTTGCGCCCTTCAAATTGCGCGAAGCGGCCAAACCCATACTCGAACTACTCGCCGCCATTCCGACTGTGGTGTATGGTTATTTCGCGTTCCTCGTTGTCACACCGCTGCTGCAACACATTATTCCTAGCCTGCCCGGCTTTAACTTACTTAGCGCCGGACTGGTCATGGGCATCATGATCATTCCCTATGTGAGCTCGCTGTCGGAAGACGCCATGCGCGCCGTGCCCATGCATCTGCGCGAAGGCTCTTACGCCATGGGCGCAACCCGCTCGCAAACCGCTTGGAAAGTCGTCACCCCCGCCGCGTTTTCAGGCTTGGCGGCGGCGTACATTTTGGCCATCTCCCGAGCAGTCGGCGAAACCATGGTGGTCGCCCTCGCCGCCGGTATGCAGCCTAATTTGACCTGGAATCCGCTCGATCCGGCCGCCACCATGACCGCCTACATCGTACAGGTGAGCCAGGGCGACTTGCCCCACGGTAGTATCGGTTACCAGAGCATTTTCGCCGTGGGATTGACGCTGCTGTTGATCACTCTATGTTTCAACATTCTCGGATTTTGGCTGCGTAAACGCTACCGCGAGGTCTACTGATGGGACCCGCTCACGTTAGCGAAATTCGCGCTCTCATCAGCAAAGCAAAACGCTGGGATCTATTCTTTTCGCTGATAGGCATGATGGCGTTGCTGCTCGCGGTGCTGGTGTTAGTGGGGCTGTTCGTCAATCTGCTCATTGACGGCGCACCCCGTTTGTCGTGGGAATTCTTCACT
This sequence comes from Burkholderiales bacterium, assembly GCA_039917535.1. Taxonomy (GTDB): domain Bacteria; phylum Pseudomonadota; class Gammaproteobacteria; order Burkholderiales; family JALYOK01; genus JBDSJK01. Next base: position 1,974 of record JBDSJK010000379.1, on the reverse strand, counting down.
AACTTTTCCTCGCGCCGCGCCACCAGCGCGGGCATTGCCGCGGCTTGGATCGGGACGTTGCTCGTCATGTTGGTGACGGCGATGACGGCAGTACCACTAGGCGTATCGGCCGGGGTTTATCTCGAGGAATACGCGCCGAAAAATTGGCTTTCCAGCATTATCGAAATCAACATCAGCAATCTCGCCGGCGTGCCGTCCATCGTCTATGGCCTGCTGGGTTTAGGGTTGTTTGTTTACCTGCTCGACCTAGGACACAGCATCGCCGCAGCGGGCTTGACGCTTGCATTGTTGATATTGCCGATAGTGATCGTGGCCACCCGCGAGGCCATCCGCACCATTCCTAAAGTCATACGCGAAGGTGCTTACGCCTTAGGCGCGACCAAGTGGCAAATGGTTTCTCACCACATCTTGCCCTACTCGAGTGCGGGGATACTGACGGGCATCATCATCGGCCTCGCGCGGGCGATCGGCGAAACCGCGCCTTTGATTACCGTGGGTGCCGCGGTGGCGATCTTCACCCATCCCTCTAGCCCAGTGAAAAGCGAGTTTCCCTACTTATCGTTCGAGTGGCTGAAGGAAGATTTCACCGTCATGCCGATCCAGATGTTTCAGTGGACATCGCGGCCCGATCCGGCTTTTCAAGTCAACGCCGCCGCGGCCGGCCTGGTGCTAATCGCCATGACCTTGCTGATGAACGGATTTGCAATTTATTTACGCTATCGACTACGGAAAAACATCAAATGGTAAGGTACCGCCCATGAGCGCATCGGGACCCGCAATGGCTGAGTTGAAAGCCGAGTCGCGCAGCCTCAATTTTTTCTACGGAAACTATCAAGCGCTAAAAAACATCAACCTGCCCGTCGCCGACAAAAAAGTTACCGCGCTGATTGGTCCGTCGGGTTGCGGCAAATCAACTTTCTTGCGCTGCTTTAATCGCATGCACGACCTCTATCCGGGCAATCGTTACGAGGGCGAGATTGTGCTCAAGCCCGATAATGTCAACGTGCTCGCAGCGGGCGTCGATCCGATTGAAGTGCGCATGCGCATTAGCATGGTGTTTCAAAAACCCAATCCGTTTCCTAAATCCATCTACGAGAATGTCGCCTACGGTTTACGCGTTCGTGGCGTGAAGAATCGCGCCATTCTCGACGACAAGATCGAACAAGCACTGACCGGCGCTGCGCTGTGGAACGAGGTGAAAGACCGCCTCAATGATCTGGCCTTCAATCTATCGGGCGGGCAGCAACAGCGCTTGTGCATCGCTCGCGCGCTGGCCACCGATCCGGAAATTCTATTGTTCGACGAGCCGACTTCCGCGCTCGATCCCATCGCTACCGCCAGTATCGAAGAACTGATTGCCGAGCTGAAGAAAAAAGTAACGATTTTGATCGTGACCCACAACATGCAGCAAGCGGCGCGGGTATCGGACTATACGGCGTATATGTATCTAGGCGAATTGATCGAATTCGATAATACGAATACAATTTTTATCAAGCCGAAGAACAAACAAACCGAGGATTACATCACCGGGCGCTTCGGCTAGCGAGCTAGCTCGCCCGCTCAGACACAGCACATTTTCCTTTTTTTGCGAGCGCCTCAAAGGCGCCAATTCCACCGTCAGCCCCACCAGGCTACGGGGCAGGGTTACTTCTTCTCCTTGAAGAGGAGGAAGTTGACGGCGGCACGACGACCCATCTAGCGACAGTGGCAAAGGTCAAACCTTTGCCAGTCCTTTGCCTTAGTACCGGGATAATTAAGATACCATCTCGCCAGGAAACAGTACTGGCGCGCCTCTCCGGGCATCTCACCCTTAACTCAGAACAATAGCCTATCACCCATTTGGATGATGGCTATTACTTCTGGGCTACCACTTCAGGCCAATATTCAAACCGTTTTTTGAACTCTATAGTTCGCTCAGAGATTCCAAACGGGTTCTCTGAAGTGACCCAACAGCAACTATTTTTCTAACTTTTA
>JBDSJK010000378.1:0-3940 GCA_039917535.1 Burkholderiales bacterium | reverse complement strand
ACTCGACAGCCTGGTGTTGCCCGAGGTTTAACACCCAGTCTAGGTCGATCTTTCTTACCGAGGTCGCCCAACGTCACCGCGACGAATACATCCTGATGCTCTTCGACCGGGACGGCTGGCATCAGGCGGCCCGCTTGGTGATTCCGGACAGCATGCGGCTTATTCGGTTACCCCCTTATAGCCGCGAACGAAACCCGACCGAACACCTCTGGGATGAAATCCGAGAAAAGTGGCTTCCGAATCTCTTGTTTGACAACCTGGCAGCGGTCGAGGATCGGCTGGTCCTCGCCCTCAATACCCTGGAGAAAGATGTCACAACTCTCGCCGCCACAACCGGTTTCAATTGGATAGTTATTGATCCGGCACAATTTATTCATGAAGCCGCATAAGCCACACGCGGGTCTTGGAAATATTTCTTCACGCGCTCTGGGCTGGCTTCGATCAGTTCCATTTTGACAATACGGGTGAACCAACTGGCTTCGAGTTCAGTTTCATCATCGATCAGGCGGGCGGCCACTCCCTCTTGTTCGCGACCTCACTAAGGCGAATCGAGTTAGAACTGTTGCGAGATCCGACCGCCAACAGGAGATTGATTTCCTTGGCTAGTTGGCGAATTGCGGACTGCGAACTGCCGATTCTGTGTCACATAGCAAATCGCGTCGAGTTCAGGCCCTTCAATAGCCGGGGAACGGCGATTGAGTGCTGCGATGGCCTCACGGGCATCGTCCAAAACGTCTACAATGCGCTTCGCTGTGAGGGATTCAAGAAGGGCGAAATGTACTGTAACAGACGACTATCGTTCACGATTGATGCGAAGGAGCATACGCCGCACAGACTTAGTCCATCTCCCGCACCTGTAAAAGCAAAGGTAAAAGCCGATGCGTTATTTCAAGAAAGTTAGAATTTATGCGGGTTTCCGGGCACAGGAAATGATTGAGTGGGGCTAGGGCGTGTACATTCCAAAGCACTTTGCGCAAACTGACCAGAAGTTGTTGGTCGAAGTCATGTGCGCTCACAGTTTCGCGTTGCTCATCAGCGCGGCGGCAAATGGCGAGCCATTCGCTACGCATTTGCCCTTGATCGTCCGCGAGGACGGCGACCAGGTCATGATCGAAGGCCACGTGGCTCGCGGCAATCCCCATAGCCATTATTTGGAAAAAAATCCGCGTGCGTTGATTGTGTTCAACGGTCCTCACGCATATGTGTCCCCATCGCTGTATGAAGACAAAGAGAGCGTCCCAACCTGGAACTACATCGCGGTGCATGCCTATGGCCATGTTACTTTGGTACATGGCGAAGCGGAGAAGCACGCCGCGCAAACCCGAATGATCGCGGCGATGGACCCCGCTTACCAAAGCCAGTTTGACAGACTCAGTGCAAAGTACCTCCAGGGGATGATCAACGGCATCGTTGCGTTTGAGTTTACAGTTGAGCGACTCGAGGCAAAGTTCAAGCTGAGTCAGAATCGTTCGATGGATGATCGCCGCAACGTCGCGTCGGCGCTTGCTGCGGGCGGCGGCGAGCAACGTGCGCTTGCAAGCTGGATGCGACGCGGCTTCGTCGACGAGTAATCTCTCTTGGCCTCACAGATAGATCTCGATTTCATGTTTGTCGCCCTAGATCTGGCGGCGGAAGCCGAGCGGACGGGGGAGGTGCCAGTCGGCGCGATTGTCGTGTTTGATGGCGAGATAATCGGGCGCGGGCACAACGCTATGATTTCCCGCGCCGATCCTTCAGCCCACGCCGAAGTGACTGCACTGCGCGATGCGGCGAACCGGATTGGAAATTATCGCTTGGTCGATTGCGCTCTCTACGTGACACTCGAGCCCTGCGTAATGTGCGCGGGAGCAATCATGCATGCGCGAATCGCGCGGCTGATTTTCGGCGCGTCCGACCCTAAGACCGGCGCATGCGGCAGTGTGGTGAATTTGTTTGACGAACCGCGGCTGAATCACCATACCGAAGTCACGGGCGGCATGTTCGCAGATGCCTGCGCGCAGCGCCTGAAAGATTTTTTTGCCCGGCGACGCCTAGGTGCTAACCCAACCATGGAGGACGCTTAGTATGGAGATACTGCGCACGCCGGCGTCGCGTTTTGAGAATTTGCCGGATTATCCCTTTCCGTCAAATTACGTGAACGATCTGAAAAATTATCCCGGCATACGCGTACATTATGTGGATGCGGGTCCGATAGATGCGGTGAAAACATTTCTCTGCCTGCACGGTGAGCCGACCTGGAGTTATCTTTATCGCAAAATGATTCCCGTATTCGCCGCTGCGGGACACCGCGCCGTCGCGCCTGACTTTATCGGCTTTGGCAAATCCGACAAACCCTTGGACGATGAGATTTACACATTCGATTTTCATCGCCGAATGTTAATTGAATTCATCGAGTTGCTCGACCTGAGAAATATTGTCTTGGTGTGCCAGGATTGGGGCGGGTTGTTGGGACTCACCTTGCCGCCACAAATGCCTGAGCGTTTTTCCGGTTTGCTGGTGATGAATACCGCATTTGCCACGGGCGATCAGCCGTTGTCGCAAGGCTTTCTCGACTGGCGCGCCTGGAGCAATAAGAATCCCGACATGGCGGTGGGTAAGTTGATGTCGCGCACGTGCCCTCATCTCGCCGCAACGGAAATCGCCGCCTACGATGCGCCGTTTCCCGGTGCCAGCTACAAAGCGGGCGTGAGGCGTTTTCCGCAGTTGGTTCCCGATCGTCCCGATTTTGACGGCGCGGCGTTGTCACGGTCCGCGCGGGATTGGTGGCTTGATTCCTGGTCGGGCAAGAGTTTCATGGCCGTCGGTATGACGGATCCGGTGTTGGGCCCCGCCGTGATGGCGGACATGCGCCGCCATATTCGTGGTTGTCCGCCGCCGCTCGAATTGAAGGACGCGGGGCATTTCGTCCCGGAGTGGGGTGCGGCCATTGCACAGCCTGCGCTCGAGGTGCTCTGAGTGAGTAGGCCAGTTACGATCTGTATCGTCGCGCCGTCAGGCGCGCTTGTCGATGAGACTGGGTTGGCGAAGGCTAAGGCGTTTTTCGCACAACGAAATATCAATGTCATCGTTCCCGAGGCAGTGCTTGCAAAACAACAGCGCTTCGCTGGTGACGACGATCTGCGCTTGGCCGCATTACACGAAGCAGCGCGACGCGATGACGTCGACATAGTCATGGCGGCGCGCGGTGGCTATGGGCTGAGCCGTTTGCTCGATCGGATCGACTACGATTTGCTCGCCGAGTCTAAGAAAATATTCGTCGGCCACAGCGATTTCACTGCGCTGTTGTTGGCGCTTTATGCCAAGCGGTCTGTCGTTACGTTCGCCGGGCCGAACGCTGCCTATGATTTTGATGCCGATGCGCCAAGCAACTACACTGCGGAGAATTTTTTTCGCGTGCTGCAATCCTCTCAAGCAAACATCGCTGTAACCGCGGCGAATCCCTACGACTTCACTACCGGCGGCACCCTGTGGGGCGGCAATCTCGCTCTCGTAGCCGCACTCGTCGGTACGCCTTACTTGCCGGACATTGCAAATGGCATTTTGTTTTTAGAAGATATTAACGAACATCCCTACCGCATCGAGCGCATGTTATATCAGCTTTTTCACGCGGGCATCTTGCAAGGCCAGCGGGCGATTTTGCTCGGCGATTTTTCCGGCTATCAGCTCTACGAAAACGACGGCGGTTACGATTTGCTTAGCATTGTCGACCACTTTCGCGCGCGGCTCGCGGTTCCGATTGTGACCGGGCTGCCGTTCGGCCACATTCGCCATAAGCTCACGTTGCCCATTGGCGGCCGATGCGAGTTAACCATTGCTGCGCAAGAATTCAAGCTTACGTTATCGAGTTATCCTGTGCTGCCTAATAACTAGGCACATGCCGATAGAGCCAATACCAGAGCGGCTCCCAGTCATTGCATTGCCACGAGCCAGCATGGGTGCG
>JBDSJK010000377.1:0-11411 GCA_039917535.1 Burkholderiales bacterium | reverse complement strand
TCGGCACGGAAATCGAAGCGGAGACCGCACGACTGCGCGCGGCGGAGGCGCGGCTAGAAGAATCGCGTCAAAGTCATTACGCCGCGTCCGATGCGGTTAACGACGCGCAGGGTTTTCTCTATGAGGCGAATGCCGAAGTGGCGCGGCTAGAAAACCAACTGCAATACATGCGCGATAGCCGCAAGCGCTTGGAAACTCAGCAAACCCAATTGCGCGAGCAATTAGCCAGTTTAGCAACAGAACGCGACACCACCGCGCAGGAAACCATCCAGTGGCAAGGCCAAGCAGACCAAGGCGCGGAACAATTGGGCATCCGCGAAGCGGATCTGGAGCGGGAAAACAGCGCGTTTCCCGAGGCTGAACTAGCTCATCGGCAAGCGAGCGAAGTGCTCGCGGCGGCTAGGGGGCAGCTAGCGCAAATGGAACAAGCCAAAAGTTTGGCGGATACTCACCGTGGCCACGCGGAACGCATTCTGCAGCAACTCGACGCGCGACGCGGCAAGCTCCACGCCGAAAAGCAAAGCTTAGTGATTCCCGACAGCTTGGCATTAACGCAACTCGCTACGATAGTTGCAAGTCTCAATAGTGAACTGAGCGATTTGCAACAGAGCATGGCTGCACAGCAAGGACTGGCACCGCAGTTCGAGCAGGCACTCGCGCAAGCCAATACGGACGCGGATCACAGCCAGGTTGCCGCTATGCACATTGAAGCGCAAATCCAAGCGCTGGAAAATTTACAAGCGCAGCAACATCGCGACGAAAAAGTTCAGCAATTCCTCACGGCCCATGGCCTGCAAACCCAGCCAAAATTATGGCAAGCTATCCAGGTCGAACCCGGCTGGGAAGATGCGCTAGAAAGCGTGATCGGCATGCGGCTCACCGGCATTCAACTCGATGATCTCGGCAATGCGTTGAATTTGCAACCCGCTCCGCCGCCTGGTGTGACGCTGTTCGCCGCGGGGAAAGGTGAGCAAGAGTCTGATCAAGCACGGCTGCCTTGGACGCCCTTAGCGCAACGCATTGTGCGCATGGAACCCGAGACAGCGGGTGTGCTGAATGATTGGCTGAGCGGGGTGTACGTGGTAGAGAGTTGGCAGGAGGCCCTGCCGCAGAGGGAGCGCTTGGCCAACGGCGCGATGTTCGTCAGCAAAGACGGCCATTTGGTGACGCGACACACGCTAAGCTTCTTCGCGCCCCAGGCCGAGATGCACGGACTGATTGCGCGCGCTCGCGAGATCGTGGGTTTGAAGAATGAGCTTACTAAGCTGCAGCAAGCTTTAGCCGCCAAACGCGAAACTGCGGCAGAAGCGGATCGCCAGCATCGTGAAAATCGCCAGCAGGTTGTTGCGCTACAGACCCAGTTTGGCGAACGCCAATCCGCGCACCACGCAAGGGAAATCGAGCGCCTGCAACTGAGTCAACAACTGGAGCGCGCTAACCAGCGTAACGAACAAATCCAGCAAGAGCTATTCGAGATTGCTAACCAAGCGCAGCACGAAGCAAGCGAGCGCGATAAGAGCCAACGGGAACTCGCAGCCATTGAACGGAATTTGGCCGCGTTGGTCTCTGAGCTTGTCGGCAAACAAGATGTGCTCAGGGCCGCGGAAACCACGCTGCAGCAATGCCGTGAGGCAAAACAAAGTGCTGAGCGCGCGCTACAGGAAGCAAAATATTTTTCCCGTTCCTGTAGCGAAAAATTGCACACTCTCGAGACGGCAACTCAGAGCCTAGCCCGACGCAGCGACGAATTTACTCAGCAACACAGCAGCGTTGAAACGGAATTGAGCGGACTCCTAGACGACACCTTGGTCGCCGCGTTGCAAACTGCGTTGGGATTGCGTACCAGCCGAGAAACGGCATTGACCCAATGTCGTGAGTCATTGGAAGGCATCGCGCAGAGCTTGACGGGAATCGAGCACGAGCGGCTCGAGTCGGAGCAAAAAATTATTCCGCTCAAGGACAAAATTAACGACCTGCGACTGAAGGAGCAGGAAGCACGACTCAATGAGGAAAATTTTGCCGAGCAATTGCTCGCCAACGGCGGCGTTGAAGCCGAACTATTACCCTTGGTCGAAAAGGGCTCGAAAGCCAACGTGTTGGCCGGCGAGGTCACACGCCTCAACGCCGACATCGAAATCCTGGGTGCGGTAAATTTGGCGGCGCTGTCGGAACTGGAAACCGCGCAGCAACGCAAGTCGCATCTTGATATGCAATCCGACGATCTCAACGAGGCGGTGGAGACGTTGGAAAACGCCATGCGCAGAATCGACCGCGAAACCCGTGAGCGCTTGCAAGATACCTTCAACCAGGTTAACGAAAATTTTGGCTCGTTATTCCCGACATTGTTCGGCGGTGGACAGGCGCGCATTGAGTTAACGGGCGAAGAAATCCTCGACGCGGGTGTGGCTGTCATTGCCCAACCGCCGGGAAAAAAAACCAGCTCCATTCATCTTCTGTCCGGGGGCGAAAAAGCGCTGACGGCGATAGCTCTCGTATTCGCTATGTTCCGCTTGAACCCCGCGCCGTTCTGTTTGCTCGACGAGGTGGATGCCCCACTCGACGATACCAACACGGAACGATTCTGCGAACTGGTTAAAAAAATGTCTGAGGACACGCAGTTCTTGTTTATTAGCCACAACAAAATCACCATGGAGATGGCCAATCAATTAATCGGCATCACCATGCAGGAATCCGGTGTCTCGAGAGTGGTTGATGTCGACATGGAGCAAGCATTGCGCATCACGGAAGAAGCCGCCGCCTAAAAATATGTTGTAAAACTGATAACGAACAGTAAAGAAATCATGAGCGATCTGACTTTAAGTCTAGTAGTGCTTGGTGCCATCGTCATCACGGGCGTTTACCTTTTCAATCGCTTGCAAGAACGCAAATATCGCCGCGAGACGGAACAGTCGTTTAGTAAGCCGGAGCACGATGCTTTGCTCGACGAGCCAACGGTGACGCGGGTCAAGCAGCGTAACGAAGCACTGAAAAAAGAATCGGCTCAGCCCGCGTTGAGCGCCGCCCCCAAGCCGAAGGACTTGACCGAGCCGACGCTGGGCTTAGCGCCCTTATCGACGCCCGCCTCCAGCTTTAAGCCCAATGAATTGATCGACTATGTGGCTGTCATCACCGGCGACCAAGTGCGCACCGGCAAGGAGCTGAAGGAATCGGTTGATCGCTATCGTTACCAAGGAAAGCCCGTGCGTTGGCTGGGTCGTGCCACCGCGTCGAGCGACTGGGTGGATGTGGCAGGGCCGGCACAAAATTTCAGCGAATTTAAAGCTTCCCTGCAGCTTGCCAATCGCGGTGGCCCCGCTTCGGAACTAGATATCGCTAGCTTTATCGGCATGATCAAAAACGTTGCCGCGGAGCTCAAGTATCGAGCTGATTTTCCCCCCGAATTCAGTGCGCTAAAGCGTGCAGAAGTGCTTGATCAATTTTGCGCCGAAGTAGATTTACTGATCGGCGTAAACGTCGTGAGCACCGACGGCGGCTCGTTTCCCGCCAGCAAGATACGCGCTTTGGTCGAAGCCGACGGGATGTCGTTGGAGCCGGACGGCGCGTTTCATATGCGCGATGAACAGGTGGCGGAATTATTCTCGATGGGCAATCAGGAGCCGTGCCCGTTCTTATCCGATCAAATCAAACAAATGTCGACCAGCGGCGTGACATTCTTGCTGGATGTGCCGCGAACAGTAAACGGCACTGCGATATTTGATCGCATGGCCACCGCCGCGCGACGTTTGTCGGAGGCGCTGCAAGCGATTGTCGTCGACGACAATCGCTTACCGCTAACCGAAATGGAACTCAAGCGCATACGCACCCAACTTGACGAAATCTACGCGCGCATGGCACGCGAGGGCATTGTAGCGGGTAGCCCAGATGCGATGCGCCTATTCACTGAATGATTGATGCGTCATCCCTAGATCGGCGGGCCGAGGCGTTGCGCCGGGATATTAATTTTCATAATTATTGCTACTACGTTTTAGACACGCCCGCGATTACCGACGCCGAATACGACCGGTTGTTTCGTGAATTACAACAACTTGAAGAAGCGCATCCAGAGCTGATCTGCGTCGATTCACCCACGCAGCGCGTGGGTGCCGCGCCCCTTGGTACGTTTAGCGCGGTAAAGCATCGCGTGCCCATGTTGTCCCTTAATAATGGGTTTAGCGAAGAGGATATTGAAGGGTTTGATCGTCGTGTGCGCGAGGTCCTGGATCTCAACGAGGTTGAATATTTTTGCGAGCTCAAGCTTGATGGCCTGGCAGTTAACCTGACTTATGAAAACGGTCTGCTAGTGAAGGGTGCGACCCGAGGCGACGGGTCAGAAGGCGAAGACGTAACCGCAAATGTTCGAACGATCAAGTCTATTCCGCGGGTCTTGGTGGGCCCGCCGCCGCCAGCGCTATTAGAAGTGCGCGGCGAGGTGATCATGTTTAAATCGGAGTTTCAGGCTTTGAATCAGCGTCAGCGCGACGCGCGTGAAAAAGAATTTATCAATCCACGCAACGCTGCCGCCGGCGCATTGCGACAGCTTGATCCGCGCATCACGGCAAAGCGCCCGCTGCGATTTTTTGCCTATGGCATTGGCGCGATCAATGGTCCTGCGCTTGGCGAGAGCCACGCTGAAATTATTACGCGGCTCAGGACATTCACTATGCCAGTGAATGACTCGAAGTATAGCGTGCGACGAGGCCTGGCGGGGTTACTGCGCTACTATCACGAGATTGCGGAACTACGTAGTAAATTGCCCTTTGAAATCGACGGAGTAGTTTACAAGGTCAATCGGCTTGAACATCAAAATCGGTTAGGTTTTGTTTCGCGAGCACCGCGCTTTGCCATTGCCCATAAATTTCCCGCCGAAGAGGCGTTAACAGAAGTGTTGGACATTGATGTTCAGGTCGGGCGCACTGGCGCACTGACGCCCGTGGCGCGGCTGAAGCCAGTGTTTGTCGGCGGCGTGACCGTCACCAACGCAACGCTGCACAACGAAGACGAAGTCCGCCGCAAAGACATACGCATTGGCGACATCGTCACCGTGCGTCGCGCCGGCGATGTCATACCCGAAGTGGTGAATGTTCTGTCCGAACGACGACCCACCGATGCACGGGAATTTGTCATGCCGAGCCGCTGCCCGGTGTGCGGATCCCACGTCAGCCGCGCCGAAGGCGAAGCCGCGAGCCGATGCAGCGGTGGACTGTTTTGTTCCGCACAACGCAAACAGGCGATTCTGCACTTTGCCTCGCGCCGGGCCCTAGATATTGAAGGCCTGGGCGACAAGTTGGTGGATCAACTGGTTGAGGGCAATCATGTCCGTTCACCTGCGGACCTCTATGTCCTCAGCGTCAACCCACTGGAAGGGCTGGAACGGATGGGGGAAAAATCCGCAGCCAATCTCATGGCTGGAATTGAGCGCAGTAAGCAAACTACTCTGGCACGTTTCATTTATGGCCTCGGAATTCGCAACGTCGGCGAAGCAACGGCACGCGATTTGGCGTATCACTTCGGTGGCCTACAAGCCTTACTGGATGCGGATCTTCAAGCATTGCAGTCCGTGCCGGATGTGGGTCCGATCGTGGCACAGTCAATCCTTGAATTCTTCCATGAGCCGCATAACGTTGAGGTGATTGAAGCCTTGCGCCATCATGGTGTAGTCTGGAGTGAATCGGCACCGGGTTTCAACACGGCGCCAACGTTGCCGCTGGCGGGAAAGACATTTGTATTGACGGGTACGCTACCCAACTTGGCCCGCGATGATGCGAAGATGCAAATCGAGGCAAGGGGCGGTAAAGTGATCGGTGGCGTATCAAAAAAAACTGACTATGTTGTAGTGGGTGAAGAAGCAGGTAGTAAATTAACCAAGGCGCAGGAGTTGGGTATTGCGCTACTCGATGAGACGGCTCTATTAGCGTTGCTTGATACAAATAGGAAAGGAAACCTTCTTGGCACAGATTCGTAAAGCCGTATTTCCGGTGGCGGGCCTTGGAACACGATTCCTGCCGGCGACTAAATCATCGCCGAAAGAAATGTTGCCGGTGGTAGATAAACCGCTGATTCAGTACGCCGTCGAAGAAGCCGCCGCTGCGGGCATCACCGAGATGATCTTCATTACCGGGCGCGGTAAGCGCTCGATTGAAGATCATTTTGACAAAGCCTATGAACTAGAAGCAGAACTCGCCGCCCATGGCAAAACCCGTCTTTTGGAAGAAGTGCGTAATCTGTTACCGCGCAACATACACTATTCCTATGTGCGTCAAGTCGATGCGCTGGGCCTTGGGCATGCAGTGTTATGCGCACGCCCGTTGGTCAACGATGAACCATTTGCCGTTGTGCTCGCGGACGACTTGGTGGATGCCGAGATTCCGGTACTCAAACAGATGATCGACCGCTATCAAGGTCAGTCGATTCTTGGCTTACAAAATGTTGCTCGGAACGAAACCAACCAGTATGGCATTGTCAAAGCCGAGGCGGCCGTGGATCGCCTGTCGCGCCTTACGGGCATCGTTGAGAAACCCCAACCTGACGTCGCACCCTCTACCCTGGGGGTCGTGGGCCGGTATGTGTTGACGCCGCGCATATTCCACCACCTGCAGGCGCTCACACCAGGGAGCGGCGGTGAGATTCAATTGACCGACGGCATCGCGAGTCTGATGCGCGAAGAAACCGTAACCGGTTACGCGTTTGAGGGCACTCGTTACGATTGTGGTTCTAAACTCGGTTACTTAAAAGCAAGCGTTGCGTTTGCTTTGAAGCACCCGGAGCTTTCCGCTGATTTCGCCGCATTCTTGCGCGGCATCGACGCGTAAACATCATGCTGCCTGCTGAAGATGCGTGGGAAATTTTAAATCGCGCTGAGCAAATTTTTTCTGCGGACGATGTGGAGCGCGCAATCAAACGGCTGGCCGTCGACATCACCCAAACATTGCAGGGAGACTATCCGTTGGTTCTGAGCGTGATGGGCGGTGCCGTAGTGTTCTCCGGCCATTTGCTGCCGTTGCTGCGATTTCCGCTGGAGTTCGATGCGATCCACGTATCGCGCTACGGTGACGAAACCCAGGGTGGCGAATTGCAATGGCGCGTGCTGCCGAAGGAACCGGTTGCCGGTCGCACGATACTGGTATTGGATGATATTCTCGACGAAGGTCACACGCTGGTCGCCATACGCGACAAGATGTTGGCCCTCGGCGCAAAGCGAATTCTCAACGCGGTCTTGGTCGATAAAACGCTAGCCCGGGATAAGCCGATAAAGGCGAATTTTGTCGGCCTCACCGTACCGAACCGTTACGTGTTTGGTTGTGGTATGGACGCCTTTGGTTTATGGCGCAATCTACCGGCGATCTACGCCTTGAAACAAGCAGAACTAGGGAATACATAACGTGCTTGCAGTAATCGGTGGTTCAGGGCTGACCAAATTAGCGACGCTGGAAATCAGTCATCGCCAGGTGATCCGCACACCCTACGGCGAGGCGTCGGGGCCGCTGACCTTTGGCCGAATTCGTTCGCAAGAGATTATTTTTATCGCCCGGCATGGCTACGGCCACACGCTGGCGCCTCATGAAGTGAATTACCGCGCCAATCTTTGGGCGCTCCAGGCCCAGGGCGTTAAGGACGTGGTCGCGGTGAATTCCGTGGGTGGTATCCACGCTGCATTGGTGCCGGGCGCGATCGCCGTGCCGGATCAAATCATCGATTACACTTATGGCCGCAAGCATACTTTTTTTGAAGGTGTCGATAAACCTGTGACGCATATTGACTTCACCCAGCCCTATTGCGAAACTCTGCGCCAGCGCTGCCTCGCAGCGGCGAATCGGGCTGGGATCGGCATCCACAGCGGCGGTGTGTATGCGGCAGTACAGGGGCCGCGTCTTGAAACGAAAGCCGAGATCGATCGGCTGGAACGGGATGGCGCCACCATGGTCGGTATGACGGGCATGCCCGAAGCGGGTCTCGCCCGGGAAATCGGCCTCTGCTACGCCGCGCTTACCGTCGTCGCGAACCATGCCGCGGGGCGCCGCAGCAGTAGCGAAGCCATCGCGCTCGACGCGATCTACAGGGTGTTGGAAGAAGGCATGGGCCGGGTTCGGCGCATTCTAGAAGCATTGGTAACGGAGTAGAACACGATCATGGCGGTGATAAAAGTATTGAAAATGGGCGACCCCGTGTTGTTGCAAAAAGCGGAACCGGTGCGCGAATTTGATACACCGGAATTACACGCACTGCTCGCAGACATGCGCGACACCATGCAGGCCATGCAGGGCGCGGGGATCGCCGCACCGCAAATTGGTGTGAGTCAGCAAGTAGTGATTTTTGGCTTCGATCACAATTCGCGTTACCCTGATGCGGAAGCCCTGCCCGCCACCGTATTGATCAACCCCGTTCTAGAGTCATTGTCGGACGAAATGGAAGACGGCTGGGAAGGTTGCTTGTCCGTGCCGGGTATGCGCGGTATCGTACCCCGCTACAAACAATTGCGTTACCGTGGCTTTGATGAGAAGGGAATAGCGATTGATCGCACGGTAAGTGATTTTCATGCTCGCGTCGTGCAGCACGAGTGCGACCACTTGCAGGGCATCCTGTACCCTATGCGCATTAAGGATCTCAGCAACTTTGGTTTTGTCGATACGCTGTTTCCGGGACGAGAAGTCCCGGACGACTAGTTGAGTAAGGGGGATATATGTCAGATCAGCAAGTGGTCCCATCAGAGAAAGACTGGGCGGCTCTGTTACGCATCACCAATTTAGTCTATGGCCTACAAGGCGTGGGCCTATTGTTAGGCTGGTTTCCCGCAGTGGTCGGTGTAATCCTCAGCTATGTGAAATTGGAAGACGTGCAAGGCAGTTGGCTTGAATCCCATTTTCGCTGGCAAATTCGCACCTTCTGGTGGGGCTTAGTGTGGGGAATTCTAGGCATCCTGACATTCGTTTTCGTCATCGGCTGGTTTATCCTGATCGCCGACGGAATTTGGGTGCTATATCGCGTGATCAAGGGCTGGTTAAACTTGAACGATAAGAAGACGGTTTCCGGCACGCCTGCTGGAAATTAAATGTCTCGCAGGGCAACGATAGTAAATTGCCGGTTCACGCACTTATCTCTGACTATACCGTGAGTAGCTTGCTAATCCAACTGGGTTGGAACGTTTCGAATTCAGATCGCGGTAAAGTCGAGATGTGGCGCGGTCGCATTAGGTTTGGTTTGTCTGTTGCCGCCCCTTTCGTCTGGCGTGCCCTGGTAACCTAGCCCTAGCCCCGTTTCCACATCCCGCTCATCGAACCGGACATGCAGATTTCGCGCATCCGGCTCTCGGACAAGTCATCACGCCTTCGCCCAGCCGCGGTCGTGTCCGCTCAAACTTACCAGACCAAAGTACTCGTCAAGGTGCGGGAGTGGATAAGTCCCGCCTTGGCGCCGTCTGAGTATGTACTTATTGCGCAACCACCGGCGCAACCGCGTCGCTGTGTAGCTGTCGAGCGCGCGGTTCACTTGCCCGCCAGCTCCGTGGTTTCTTGCCATCCCGTCTTCAGGTCGGTCAACTCATGGACTTTCTCGACCATGCGCTTGATGCTCTTCTTCGACGGCCACAGAGCAATATGAGCTTTCCCTGTTAGCGGCGAATACCGCCGTCCAAACGTAACCGGTAACCTATTGGGTTATATTCAAGGTAGCGGCTGTTTGTCAGACTCGGCTCATGTTTAAAGGTGGGGAGAAGCAATGGGCGAACCTGGATCAGCGGCGGCCAAGGTGCAGCGTGAAACAGTGTGGCGCGAACGGATGACGCGTCAAGCGGCGAGTGGGCAAAGTGTGGCGGCGTTCTGCTGTGATGAAGCGCTAGCGGAAGCAACGTTTTACGGGTGGCGGGTGCGTCTTCGCGGTCATGATTTTGCCGACGCAGCAGCACCGCCGAGCGTAGCGGCGCCGGCGGCCTTTCTCGACCTGGGCGTAGTGAACCCCGTGCGGGCAAACGCGTTGGTACGCAGTGCGCTGCCCTTGCCCAGTCGCGGCGCTTCCACCCCTACCGGCATCGAAATACGCCTCGAGCTGGGCGGCGGCATAGTCTTGCCTCTCGCCAGGCACTGCAGTTCTTCCCTTAAGGCCAGGTGCGGGTATTCTTGTAGGGTCAGCCCGTCAGCATGCGGCGGCCGTTTGATGGCTTATCCGCCCTGACGCGGCATGCGCTCGAACAGCACCCGCTGTCGGGGCATTTGTTTGCCTTTATCAATCGCAAGGCCCGCCAATGAAGGTATTATATTTTGATCGCAGCGGATTGTGCGTGTGGGCCAAGCGACTCGAACAAGGCCGCTTGATGCGTGACTGGAACACGATGACCACGCGCGAAAGGGATTGCACCGGGTGGAAATTACTGCTCGAAGGCATCGAACCTAAGCGCATGCACCTACGCTACAAAAAAACTGTCGTTCAGAGCTAAAAAGCGTTCAATAATATCCCTGCATGCGCTATGATTGCGCATGCAGTCCAGCCCGGTTCAAGCCGCCTCGAGCACGCAGCCCATCGCCCCCCGCAGCCCCACTGAGTGGGCCGCCCTGGTCGACCAACAAGATCGCGAGATCACCCAATTACGCCGTCAGGTGGCGGGGCATCAGCGCGAACCCACCCTGAAGCGCCCGAACGACGACGCGGATGAATCGACGCTGTTCTTCGCGGCGAAGAAAGTCGCGATCGAAATCATTCAGGTCCCGAATTCGGACCGCGACGGGTTGGCGGCCGAGGACTATGGCGAGCCGAAGAACGCGAGGTCACGCTGGCTGCGGGATGAAGCTGATCGTCGACATGAATCTGTCGCCGCGCTGGGCGAGGATGCTGACCGACGAGGGCTTCGAGGCAGCTCACTGGTCGACCCTTGGCGGGAGCTACGCGCCCGACTCGGAAATCATGGCCTACGCCCGCGGCAACGATTGCGTTGTGATAACGCCCGACCTTGACTTCGGCGCAATCCTCGCTTCGACCCAGGGCGAAAAGCCTAGTGTCGTACAAATCCGTGCCGAGGATGTGAGCCCGGACGTGATTGGCAAGCTGGTCGTCGTCGCCTTGCGCCAGATGGCAATAGAGCGGGAGGGCGGGGCATTGATCACCGTAGATCCGAGCAGCACGCGCGCGTGCGTGCTGCCATTGCAAAAGCGGGAATAGGCTAGCAATGTTGATTGGATATGCGCGTGTCTCGACGCAGGATCAAAACCTCGACCTTCAGCCAGTGTCAGCGGGAAAGCGTTGGCGAAAAAAATCGGATCGGCATTCATCTTGGCATCACATCATTGCCAAGTTAACTTAGCAATACTGTCCATCCCATTATCACGGGGTTTTGAGCACCGGATTGACCCGGATCACGGCCGCTCAATAGTTTTCAACAACCTGCTAGCGCGGCGCCCGTGTTCCGTGGAAAATAGACCGTTCGG
>JBDSJK010000376.1:0-3514 GCA_039917535.1 Burkholderiales bacterium | reverse complement strand
CAGGGGGGATTCAGTCTGGCCACAAGACATAGGCCAAATGGCCGATGATCGAAACTGGCAGCGATGCTATAACTTCATCACCGGGATCGAGGTGAAAATATGAAACACGCGAACGCCATTGCAAACTTCCGCCAACTCTGTTGCTTGGGTCTGGACGCACAGGTTGCAATGCCCACTGTGCTTAGCACTTTGCACGGGTTAATAGGTTCGGACACCAACTCATTTTATTGGGCAACCGCTACGGGGGAACTGTGCAACACCTATTTTGAACAACCTATGCCGAATAACGTGGCCGCAGTTTACTTTTCTGAGTTCCTCAACAACCCGGCACAAGCCTATTCACCCTTGCAGATGCGCAAATATCTGCGCGGTGGTGCGGTGGTTGGAAACAGCCTGCGTTTGTTCGAAAAGACGTTCTACAACTCAGATTTATACAACTTGATTTGGCGGCCCCTGCGCAGGCGACAATTGCTCTGGGCGCGGGTCCGCGATACGCAGAATCGCGCCAACGGCCTGGCACTTTCGCGCGTCGAAGGTGCCCCAGACTTTACCGAACGGGACGAACAACTGCTGGCTCAATTGGTGCCTTATGTAGCGCACGCGCTAGATGCGCCTGGCAATCACGAAGAAGAATTTGTCGACAACACCGAGTGTGGCCTGATGATCTTGGATGCACAGGGCAGGCTACGTCATCAGTCAAGCGACGCACGGCGGCTTATGCTGCTCGCGGCTCACGAAAAAATTGCGCCGGACAGCGTGGATTGGCAGCGTGATGTCGTCCTGCCCGCTGCACTGAAACAATTGTGCGAAAAATATGGCGCGGTGTTCTCGGGCCGAGCAACCTGTCCGCCAACAATGCAGCAGCACAATGCCTGGGGCAAGTTTGTGTTCCGTGCTTATCCGTTAGAGGATGTCGAGCCCGGCAGTCACTCATTGATTGGTGTCAACATCGAGCGCCATGTTCCCCTCAGCTTGGCGCTGATGCAAACGCTGCCTTCATTTCCCATATCCGCGAAACAGCAGGAGGTATGACTGCTGCTGGCGCGCGGATACTCACAGCGAAAGATTGCCGATTCGCTAGGGGTGAGTCCCCATACCGTGACTGACCACATGCGCAAGATCTACGACAAGCTGGATGTGCATAGCCACGCGGAACTGTTACAGACACTCAAGCGGGGCAGGGTTCAGTGTGGCACTGCGGATACACGTTACAGCGCTCTCAAAAATGCAATCAGGTCGGATTTCTCAGCATCGCTTAGCCCGATATTGAAGCGCGTGTTGTAGAAGTCCACCGCTGCTTGCAAGTCCGCAGCGAAGCCGTTATGGAAATACGGTGCGCGTGCCGCGAGCCCGCGCAGAATGGGTCCTTTGAAGCGGCCGATATCTTTGCATTTCCCAGTGACCAGCGCGCGACCCGGGTCGGTGGTCTTGACGGCTTCGCCTGTCGTCGTGCAGCGCAAAGTGTAAAGTGGCATGTCCGGCGTGCGGCGCGATTCGTCGCTGAGCCCCAGGTCCAAGGGTGCAGGCACGGAATGATGGCCCACGTTGGGCGAGTCGTGGCAGGTCGTACAAGTCCCGGGAATGGCCGCTAGTCCCAGCTCATCGTTTAAGCCCTTCACGCCCGCGATGCTGATCGGCTTGGTGTTGAAAATCGCTTGACCCCGAGCCACGGCGCGACGCGCTTGCGTCGTTGCATCGGTGCCCACGAGATTGGCCCAGGCGTCGAATAGGTGGAAAACATTCGGGTCGAACGTTTTGCCCGTCGGGTTGTTGCCCAAGGGATCGTTTATACCGATAAAGAAGTCTTGACTGGCGAGCGTGTCGGGGCCCGCTTGCGCGCCTTCGGCATCCACTTTGGCTGCAGCATTGTCGAACACTTGCGCCGTGAACAGACTTTTCTCGAAAGCCACGATTTGATTTTGTTCCTCAAGTGTAAGATCGCTTGCCCCCTGTGCATGTCCCCGAGTGGCGCCGTTCGCTTGGTGCGACAGGTTGTCGTCCAAGGTCTGGTTGGCTAGGCTCTCGCGGCCGTCCCACATCACCGTGGTTAAGAACTTCAGATTCGTGGTCGGCAACGGACGGCGGAACAAGGAAAGCTCTTGCGCGCTGGCAAATCCATAGGGATCGTCCACGGCCTCAAGTGTGAATTCCGCGCCGCTCGGCATGGGCAACCCGACGCGAATAAGGCCCTTGCCGAGCAGCATACTGTAGGCGTCTCGACGGGCGGCTACGCTGGATACATCGGCGTTGGGAGAATTGGAGCCATCCACGGCCCTAAACAGCGGATCGGTGCCGCTGGTTGCATCAAATCGCTGCTGTACAAACGCGGGCGTGATCGTCCAATCGAGAGCGGGCTGATGGCAGGTGACACAAGCGCGCCCGTTGCTGCCGACGCTCGCGAAGAAGGCGTTGTCTTTCGCAACATTACCGGTGTCGGATACGGTGCGGTGCGAACCACTCGTGTTTGGGAAAAGTTCGAACAGCGTCGCTTGGGCATTAGGCTGAGTCGCGTTGCTAGACGAGCTGCCACCGCCGCAAGCACTAAGGGTCAAGCATAGGGCTAAGGCAAAATACATACGGGTCAACATGGTCATCTCCTGAAAAGGGTTCATGTGCGCGCAACCGCGTGAGGCTGCGTTGTTAGAATTTAGTCCCAGGAGAAGAAACCGTCGCCCCCTGCTCAAGGGGCATCGCCATCAGCCAAATGGCCGAGGACATAAGTTAGCGGTACTGCGAAGTATCGGCACAAAATGTTGCCGAAAAAACCTTTAATGATATAACTCGCGGCTGCCTCAATTCAATCAAATCCCCGATTGCTCAGTCGGTAGAGCGCCCGACTGTTAATCCGCAGGTCCCTGGTTCGAGCCCAGGTCGGGGAGCCAAATAATCAAATAGTTACAAAAAATGCCCTGGTCTGACTTTTAGATTTTCGCGATTTCGTGTCAGTTACGTACCACTTAGGGAAGGGCGAAAGGCAAGGCGATCGAATGGCCGAAGGAATACAGGCAGTTCGGCGAGTGGTGGCACATCATCAGGTTCAATTGCTTGCTCGAATTAGTCTGGCCGGCAGCCGCAAGCGCTTTCGGCTTTGCTCCGCCTTATACATTTAAATGCGCCCGGCGACCCGAAGGTGGACATCGTCGTTGCACCACTGCAACAAGTAAGAGGGAAGCGCTTGTTTCGAGAGCGCGCGCGGCAGAAGGTCGGGAAGATGTCGGAGGCGTTGGAGATGGTACAGCGTGAAAATCTCTCGAAGATCCCAGCGTCGGGACGTTCGGGGGAAGCGCGAAGTATTGGCAGCCGCCGAAATCAGCACCAGCGCCGCTAATCGTTACGAGCAAATAGCCGCCAAGCCGGAACATGTTGAGCAATACATCGCCGCTGAACTCGCGGCAGATGGAGAAAGTAACGTCGGCATAGCGGGAGTTCTCGGCGTAGACGAAACCACGGTTAGGCGCGACAAGGAATCGGCAAATGCCGATGGTGGAAATGAAGAAAGACTGTCAGTCGCGAT
>JBDSJK010000375.1:0-6028 GCA_039917535.1 Burkholderiales bacterium | reverse complement strand
GTATTTGCAACAGGCGCGCGCGGCGTGTGAGCTGCCCGTGCTGCGCAAAGATTTTATGGTCGACGAATACCAAGTTTATGAAGCTCGCGCCATGGGTGCCGATGGTATTTTGCTCATCGTCGCCGCGCTGGATTTACCGCGCATGCGCGCGTTGGAAAATGTCGCTCTTGCACTCGATATGGCGGTGCTGGTTGAAGTACATGATCGTGCCGAACTCGACATCGCGCTTCAGTTAAGCACGCCGTTAGTAGGAATCAACAATCGCAACCTGCGCACTTTCGCGACGGACCTCAACACCACCATAGACCTGCTCGCCAACATCCCCGTCGACCGCCACGTCATCACCGAGAGCGGCATCCTCGCCAAAACCGACGTTGCGCTCATGCGCGAACATGGCGTGAACACATTTTTAGTCGGCGAGGCGTTCATGCGCGCGCCGGATCCGGGCGTGGCGCTCAGTGAATTATTCGGCTAGGGGCATTAAGACTACCGCGCCACGAGGCAAGCTGGGCGCGGCGTTCCAGTCATTTGCTAACGGCGCGAAGACGCTTTACTGATACAGGCTACCCCACAATTCCTTAATGCGTTCATCACGTTTACAATTCGCGTGATAGGCTTTGTACTTAACGGGGTTCTTCTTGTAGTAGTCCTGATGTTCCTCTTCGGCTGGGTAGAACGTACTTGCTTTAGTAATCGGCGTCACGACGTCACCTTTGAAGGATTTTGATTTTACTAGCGCCGCCTTCGATGCCTCTGCCGAGCGTTTCTGTTCCGCGTCGACGTAGAAAATCTCGGCGCGAACGTAACTACCGACATCGCAAAACTGCCGATCTGAAACCGTCGGATCGATATTGTGCCAAAACGCCTCTAGCAATTTCTCGTAGCCTACTTTCTTGGGGTCATACACTACTTCTACCGATTCCGTGTGGCCGGATTTGCCGCCCGAGACATCCTTATAGGTCGGATTTTCCTTCGTTCCGCCAGTGTAGCCGGACGTGGTCGAAATCACGCCATCTATTTGGTCGAGCGCCGCTTCCAAGCACCAGAAACAGCCACCGGCGAAAATTGCCTTCGCCATTCCTTGCTCGTTATCGGCTTGCGCAGGGAGTTGAAAACCAATCCAAAGCACCATTATGGCGCTGAGCCACTTCATTAAAACGGTCATTTGAGTTTCCTTTCATAGTTATCCAGTACAATTAATTTTTACTTCTTCGACAGCAATGCCCCACCTTGAGTGGGTTACATAAAATTCCGCGTGTGCAGGCTAGCCAGCCGATTTGACTCACTCGAATCAAATCCGAGTCTGTGCAAGCGAAGCTGGCGGCCTTCGGCCATATCTTCTTTGAGCGTTTGCACCTTCGCGTAACCTTGGGCGATCGCTTCGGGCGACCACTGGCCTGCGGCGAGGAGCACCAGCGCGTCAAATACTTCCTCATTCAATCCCGCAGTTTGGGAGAGCGACTCGAAGCGGTTTTCTATGGCCATGGCGAGGCGGCTGCGTAGGCCTGAATCATTTTTCAACTGATATTGCAGATGCGCCATGCCGAATGCCACATGGCGCGCCTCGTCGCGCGCCGTGAGTTTGGCGATTTGGCGCGTAACGGGATCCGGCGCATGCAAATGGAGAAAATGCAGCAAACTAACGAACGTGCCTTCGCCCAAAACAGACAGCAGAAAAGAGGCGATGGCGAATTCAGATTCTTCGAACAGCGTCTTGAGGGAAGCCTGTCCGCCTGCCGTGGAAAGCCCGAGCCGCTTACTTTTCAGCACGGCGCGGCGCGTGAACACTTCCACATGACGCGCCTCGTCGGCGATCTGAATCGCCAGCACCTGCAGCACTTCGCGGAAATGCGGATGCACCTGGCCGAGAAAGCGCGCGGGAACCAGCAGCGCCGCGTTCTCGTTCTCGATCAGGAAGGTCATAACCTGCACGACGGCGTCCTCGATTTCTTCCGGAAGCTCGACCGTCGCAGACCAGTCGATGGCTTCGTCCGGATTCCACTGCGCCGCGACCGCTTGGGCATAGATGTGCGCCGCTTCGTTCGCCCAGATGGTTTCTTTTGCGGCGAAAGTGAAGTGAAACTCGGGTGCGCCTGCTTCGACGGTCGCACCGCGCGCCGCCAAGCCCCATGCGGCTTTCGGAAAATCAGCGACCGCGCCAGAGGCGTTGGCATCGGACCCGCCCGCTTGCTCAGAATCGCGCCAGCGACCCGCCTGCGCATCACCCCGCGTGATCCACGCGGTACCGTTGTTAGCGAACTCGAGTTGATGACCCTGGGCGCGGCACCAGCCCATGAGATGTACGTTCAAGTCCGGTGCGGTGCCGCGAACGCCCAGCTTGGCGGCGACCGGCACATCGCGCAGCGCCCGCTTGATCAACAGGTGTGCGCCGCGGTCGAGACCGAGGTCGTTAATATCGATAATCGGTGACGGTGATATTTCCGCGAGCATCATAGAATCCTGCCTCCGCTACGGCGTGATCGAGCAATTGATAGCCGCTCACTCGACCTTCTTTCCAGGCTTTGAGCCCTTCGAGGTCGAACAGCGGACGCACTTCGGGGTCGGCATAGGACATGCCGAACAACAACGTTCGGAAACATTCAATCAAATCGCTTGGGGCCGAGGGGCCGACGCTAAAGTTGCAGTGATCGTACTTCGGCGTCTGCGCGAGCACCCGCGTCTGGCCCTGTGGCAGCGTGCCTTCGCTAATGAACAACAAATGGTTGCCGTCAATCATGCAGGCGGCATCGACTTGGCCCGTCATCAACGCTCGAGCGGCATCGCGCTCACCGCCGATGTGATCGCCGTGCTTGCCGCCCAGCACGTCGAAACGCTGCACCGTGAAATCGGTGCCGGGCTTCAGCCCCTGACTACGCAAGTAATCGAGGGGAATCAGCGTCGCCTGCGGTGAATCGACGGCGCCGACCGCGACTTTCTTGCCGTTAAGATCCGCTAGAGACTTAATCGGCGCTTCATTGCGCACCACAATCACCGACGTGAGATCGCAATCGCTGTCGCGCATGGCCATGGCGCGCACGGGTACGTTGGCGGCATGCGCCATGCGCTCGGCGCGGATCCAGGCCAACGGTGAGTTCCAGGCCAAGTGTATGCTACCGCTAAACATCGCTTCGACCTGGCGCTCATAATTCGAATACAGCACATAATCGAAAGAGAAATTGCGCTTGGCGAAATATTCCTTGAACCCATCCCAGATGGTGACCACCTTGGGCGCATAGGCCACCGCGCCCATGACCAGTGTTTGTGTGTCCGTCATGTCTCCCGATCCCTAGAACAGCGGCAAGCCACAGGCGGCTTTGCCAATAAAATCGTACAGTACGTCCGAGGTCGGTGCCATGACCGATGCGGCACGCGCATCGCGGAAATGCCGTTCTACACCCACTTCCTTGCGGAACGCCGCACCGCCGCAGACTCGCATGGCGAGATCGGTGACCTCGAGCGCAGCCTCGCCGGCCGCCGCTTTGACTTCTAAAACACGCAACATGGTGTCTTCGCGTCCGCTTAGGATCGCGGCGATGGTGTCATTCAATAGCGTGCTAACGCTGTCGGTTTTGATACGTGCGCGTGCGACATAGGCACGGATTGTAGGCAGATCGGCGAGTGATAGTCCGAGGTGAGCGAACTGGGTTGCGCCGACATGGGCCGCCGCTTTTTTGGTGGCCGCCTCCATGGTGCCGAGTGAACAACTCGCAATCAATACTTGAAAGATCGGCAACACAACACCCATCATCACATCGAAACCCCCACCATCGGAACCCAAACGATCTGCTTCCGTCACTTTGACTTGCGAACCGTTGACTGGAGAAGAAGCGTTGCCGCGCAACCCCAAGCCGTCGAAAGGCGCCACTGTAGAAAGGCCATTCGCCGTACTGGGCACGAGCCAAATGGTGCTGGCACCTTCGCCGCTTGCGGGCTTGCTCGACCAGACGTATGAGTCTGCTTCACTGGCCGAGGTGATCCAGCTTTTCTTGCTATCGAGGACAAACCCGCCATTCGCTTGTGCGGCGGTGCCAACCGGTGCCCAAAAATGACTGCGGGAGCCGGCCTCGGAAAAGGCTAATGTTGTAAGGTGCTTGCCGGCGGCAATGTCTTTGCGAACCTGCATCGAGCCGAATTTTTCGATCACGGCGGTCCCGCAATAATGCATGCAGACCACCATCGCCGTTGAGCCACAGACTTCCGCGATTTTCTCGACCACATAGCTGGCGGCAGCGACGCCCTCACCCATGCCGCCGACTTCTTTCGCACTTATTAGACCAAGCAAACCCGCTTGGCTCAGCGCCGCGATTGCAGTGCGTGGAAATTTCGCGCTGCCATCGATTTCGGTTGCGGATGGGGCGATCACCTCAGCTATGACTTTCTCCAGGGCTTGGGGGTAAGTCTGGGCATTGCTCATTTTTTTCTCCGGTACGTTAATGTGTTCAATCCTAACAGATGAATTTTTATCAAGCACTCACTTGAATAGTTGAACAATAATTGCATGCCAACACTACTCGCGTCGGGCGATTCACTGCCATTATTTCTTTAGCATTGCCAGAAACCCCATGGATATTGCCTCGCAGAGCATGAGTCGCCAGAAGCCGCGCTGGATAAGGCCTGCAGCCTGGTTGCTAAATGGTGTCGACCAACGTGGAATGGAGAACGTGCTTTTGCAAGAACGCTCCTGCATCGAAATCCGGCTCGGCGGCTAGCGCCAATTCAATGGCGGGGCCAAATGCGACGCCCTGCGAGAATGCTGTGAGGGTCGCGAATTCACCGCGGCTCAGCCCTGCGACTTCCACGACGAAATCTCGTCGCATGACCAGCAACGCTTCTCCACCGTCACTCAAGTCTACGGTCACTTCGCCGCTGTTATCAGGTTGATTAACTTGCCAGATGCGGCGCACGGGAAAATTACTTTTCATCAGCCGCGCCGCAGGGTGGAGTTTGAAGCGCAGATTTCCATAATCGTCGGGCGCAACGCTCTGTAAGCGGCTCAAATCAAGGCGCTCGTGGTTGGCAGCGTGGAACGCCTCATGGATAAACCATTCCAGCCGTGCCATGTCTGGAAGGTAGGCCAGCTCTACCGATCCGGGCAGGCTTGCCAGTAAATCGGCAAACTCCTGGCCGTAGTGATGTATGTCGCCGCTGCTCGAGGGATAGTTGCGTATGTAACGGTTGGTCGCGTGATAAAAATATTCTTCGCCAACCAAACGTAACACGGCGGGGTAGATTGCTTCGAGCGCGCTGCGATAATTGCGGAAGACGTTGTTCTGATAAATCGCGAGGCGTTTTTTTTCGCTTATGTCGCCCCCATGAAATGCATTTGCGACGCTAGGGTCGCGGCCCATCACGGCATCGAGAAAACGTTGTTCAAGCTGCGCGAGTTGCATGGGAATTAAGCGTTTCATGGCCTGGTTCCAGAATTGCGCGGGCCTTCCAAGCTTCGTCCAACAACACCGATAGCGCAGGAATATCCGTATCCCACTCGATCAGCGTGGGTATTTGCCCGAATCTTTTAATTGCGTGCCTATACAGCGGCCACACGTCTTCAAAAACGGGCTTGCCGTGGGTGTCGATCAGGCATTCGCCATTGCTATCGAAGCCCGCGAGATGGATTTCCTGCACAATCTCGCGCGGAATCGCGTTGATGTAGGTCAGCGCGTCGAAGTGATGATTCTGGGCGCTAACATAGAGGTTGTTCACGTCGAGCAAGATACCGCAGCCGGAACACTTTGCGACTTCCGCAAGAAAATCCCATTCCGCGATTGTTGAGTGGCGATATTGTAGATAACTCGAGACATTTTCCACCAGCATTTGCCGGCCAAGATAGTCTTGCGCCTCGGCAATCCGTGTAACGACGTGAGCTAGCGCTTCTTCCGTGTAAGGCAACGGCAGCAGGTCGTTTAGGTATTGCCCGCCGACGGAGCTCCAGCAAAGATGCTCCGAGACCAGGCCGGGTTCAAAACGATCTGCCAGGCATTTGAGTTTTTTGAGATGTAATTGATTCAGCGGATCAACGGAGCCCAGC
>JBDSJK010000374.1:0-11652 GCA_039917535.1 Burkholderiales bacterium | reverse complement strand
GGCGGGTTTATTGCCCAATTTGGCGATTGATCTCAGCGTGCTCAACGCCTACAAATTACTCAATGATATTGTCGCAGATCCGAGCACATTCGGTTTGACGGACGCGAGCTCCGCCTGCGCGTTTGATCCAGCCTGCATTGCCGACCCGAGTGGAACTTTTTTCTGGGATGGCATCCATCCCACCGCGGCGGGTCATGCCGCTATTGCACAGGTCGCCCTGGCGATGATACCGGAACCGGCGACTGGGTTGCTGATGATGTGGGTGATAGCCGTTGCGTTTGTCGCGCGGAAACGCTTCCAGTAGCCCCCATAGCGCGCCGGGTAGACGTTTCTTTACGGAATCCTGTAATAAGGATTGGGCAATAGAAACGTCCGCTCCGCGCAACCCCCGGCGAGATCGCTGGGCTGATCGCCCATGTTGACGACGATGGTGTAACCCTTGGCTTGCAGCTCGCAGCGGAGCGGCCCTTTGTAGTCCGCCGCGCTGGCGACTTTCAAATCCGCAGGCTTAAGGTAAGCCTTATCCCATTCGTTATAACCCGCATCGCGCAGATTTTTTTCCGTTGCGGCCCGAAACCGCTCGGGCCGGCCGGTGATAAAGAACACCGCGACATTATTTGCCCGAGCGTAACGATACAGTTCCAGCGCCGGCGCAATGGCCGTGGCTTGCGCCATCTCAATCCAATTCAGAAATCCGCACGGGCCTTTCTCTAAATCGCACGCGCCACCGAGGATAAAACCAAAGTCGTTGATCTTGAGTGCCGGGTAGTTTGACAGCGTGGTCTCATCGATATCTAAAACGATCGCGGGCTTGTCGACTTTGCCTAAGCGCTCTTGCAGATATTGCTGCGCCTGCTTCGCGACGGCGCTGAGATCGGCATCGTATTGTCCCGATGTTTTATAACTGACAAGTTTGGTTTTATGCTCGCCCAGGTTTTCCGGCGCGCAGAATTCGTCGGCAATCGAAGGGAGTGAAAGTGCAAAGGTCCCTACAGCGGCGAGGACGGAGAAAACGGTTTTAGCGGACATGGGGAGCAATCGTCGTTGTGAGATGGCAACTAATCTAACGAACAAGCAACCGACAAGCAAGCAGCGCTTTCTGTATTGTATCTCGCCAGAGGCCAATGGGGATGAGGCTGTCAGCCCGTGCATCGCCACGAGCCGCACAGGGCTTGGCTCGTGGCGATGGTCATTCGTGGTTATTTAATCAACGATCGCTTGGTAAACAAGTGTCTTGAAAAGCTTCCGGTAATGTTGCCGCGATGGGCCGGGCGCTTGGGTCATGTAAACCGCGACCAGTTCTTCCTTGGGGTCGACCCAAAAATAGGTGCCGCCGTAGCCGCCCCACATGAATTCGCCGGCCGATCCCGGCACGCTTGCGATGCCCTGACCGGCGCGCACGGCGAAGCCGAGTCCGAAGCTGTAGCCCGGCGTGCCGAGCAGTAAGTCGCCGGCGCTAAGCGGCGCGCTGATGCGCGAGCCTATTTGATCGGATACCATTAGATTGACGGTGGTGCGGCTCAAAATGCGCTCGCCGTCGAGTCGACCGCCGTTCAATAACATCATCGCGAAGCGCAAATAATCGCTGGCGGTGGACACGCCACCCGCGCCGGCGGAATCGTTTTTAGGTTGCGCAGACACGTCAATCATTTTGTTCGGCGCGCCCGATGCGGGATCGGTTGCGAGCGGCTGCGCGAGCCGTGGCAGTTTGTCTGACGCAACCCAAAATCCACTGTCGTTCATCTTCAGCGGCTTGAACAATCGCTCGCTAAGAAAATCCGCCAAGCGTTTTCCCGAGGCCGCTTCAACCACACGACCGAGCAGATCGGTCGCGAGACTGTATTCCCACACGCTGCCCGGTTGATGGGCGAGGGGGATTTTCGCGAGCCGCTCGACTTGCTCGGCGGGCGTCATGTCGCGGGAATCGAAATCCCGCTGTGCCGGCGAATAGAAGCCCGCTTTGATGTAGGCTTCTTTCACCGGCGCGTTCGCGGTGAGCTCGCCATAAGCCAGGCCCGCCGTGTGGCGCAACAGATCCTGCACGGTCATTTCGCGCTCGGCAGAAACGGTTCCGTAAGTGATTTTGGCGAATTCCGCATCGGCCTTGGCAACGCTTACCTGCATGTTCTTGAACGCCGGCAGATGCTTCGATACAGGATCGTGAATCTGCAGCTTGCCTTCTTCCACTAGCATCATGGCGGCGACGGAAACCATGGGCTTGGTCATGGAGTAGATGCGAAAGATCGCGTCCTTGTTCATCGCGGTCGCGTTATCTTTGTTTTGGAAACCGAAACTTTCTTGATATACGACGCGGCCTTTGCGCGCGATCATCATTACCGCGCCCGGCAGCTTGCCTTGCGCGATGTCTTGCCTGAACGCGGCGCCGATGCGCTCCAGGCGTGGCGAGGAAAGCCCCACCTCTTCGGGTTTGGCGGTAGGTAGGCTTTGGGACCACGCTGCGGATACAACGCACAACGCCGCGACAGACAGTATGAAGCCAGACAATGGTGTGCGAATCATGTTGGGATTTCCTCGAATTTTGTTATTACAGGATTTAATTATCTCAGAGTCGCGCCGTGCTCGCTGCATTTGCGGACGAAAACACTTGAATTTTTGCGCGATCCGCGCAACATATTACTTTGTAACGAACAGATCAGTGCCTCTGTTTATCTGGTTTGGTACAGCCGCCGATTTACTTTTCAAAGGAGATGACGATGAGCCTAAAAGACGATTACCTCGCGCAAATGAAATCCCACGTCGCGAATTGGGACAAAGAAATTGATCAATTTACCGCCAAGATGCATACGCTCAGCGAGGAGGCAAAGGTAAAGGGAAAAGAGCACTTAAAAACGCTACAGGCAAGCCGCGACACCACCATGGCAAAGCTGCAGGAAATGGGCACCAGTTCCGAAGCGGCCATGGAAGAAATGAAAAAAGGGATGGAAGGCGCCTGGGCATCCATGAAAGACGCGTTGGAAAAAGCCTACTCCGCTTTCAAGAAATAGCCCGTAGTGTGCGCTGCGCGCGCGATGCGCTCACAGCACGCTACCTTGTTCAAAGCCTACGGCGGAAGGCGCTATCGCTTTTCCGCCCTACGGGCTTGCTAAAGTCCTTTGATCGCGACGCGCTCCATCTCGGTTACGGGTAAGCATTTGTGGACGCGATTAGTTTTGTCGCATCCCACAAGCCCCATGGATATTACCTTGCAGGGCATATGCCTGGGAGATGCGCTCTAGTATTGGCTCCCCGCACTAGGGGCCGCAGAGTTCAGTCGCAATGCATTGCGACGTATGCCGCGTTTTCAATCCTCATAGGACAGAGGCTCAACGCCTTGCCGTAATCTGCTCAATCCCCAAGTAGAAGCCCTCAGCCACCTAGCGGTGAAAGATCGAATACAGACTATCGCGCACTGCTGCCACCAAACTGTAATTGCGTGGATTGATGGGAAATTGCCACGGTGCCACTCCACAACGGCAAATCCTAAGGCGCAATGCTATGCGATTGCGCCCGATATCTGAAATCCGCTAAACCGTTTGATCCTACCCTGCATAATAATGCTTGTCATGAATACCAGTATCTACGGGCCTGGTAAGGCCATTCACGCTACGGTGTCATCATAAGCTACTAAGTGGTCTAACAAAATTCGTCTACTTTCTACTGGTTCGTTAGGTTTCTTTCAGGGAGAATTATGCATATGAAATCTGCAATCGCCCGAATCGGCACGCTCGTCCTCATCGTCATGAGCGACCCTGTTTACGCACAAACATTAATAAGGTGCTCAACCAACGCTAAACGCCGGCAACTGGACGGTTCTCCGATCGCTCGACACCCTGACCGATGAGGTCCACTGTACGGGCATATACAACGCCAACTAGGGCATTCAGTTGGTCGGTGATGCTTTGTATGTCCGGGTTCGGGGGGCATCCACAGCGTCACCCTCCGATTCGGTGCGAACTCAGCCAGACCGCTACGCCTCCCACAGGAGATGGAAAAGGAAATCAACATGGTGATGATCAAAGATAGCGAGCTGGCAGAAACGCTGCAAACCACGCGCCTGCGCCTACAGATCCTGACCCTCGTTCGTAGTGTCGCGACCGAAGTCCTGGATACAACTGGAATCCAAACCGCAGTAGACCACATACGATCTGGATGTCCTGCGTCCCCCGAAGCCGATACGATTACACAGCGTAGCTCACCTCCCGAGAACCTATGCTCTGAGCAGTGGGTTGCCCGTCTTCGCGCGGCCGGAGTCATCGATCAGCAGACCAATGCCGCGTGTCGTCACTAGCCGAAACGTGAACGTCAACTACGACGTGTACCGCATCTGTGGATTGTCGGCGCATAGGAGCCAATTAGTTTTCGGCGTAATGGCGCCACGTTCATGCTTGGGTTAAGGGGTTCGAACTTTCATTGATCGGCTAGACCGAAGTTCCTCCTCGTTGGAACGCCTCGGATAAACAGAAGCATAGTGTATTCAGCGAGCCGGGTAGGGTGGATCAAGTGCAGCGGATCCACCGCTTCTTTTGCCATGCCACAGACCGCACCCAGCCTTGCTGCTGGCGGCCTATGCCTGGAGATTGGCTCTGGATATGCCTCCTGGCGTATCGAGCTATGGAGAAGCGCTTACTCGACGGTGACGGATTTGGCTAGATTGCGCGGCTTGTCGACGTCGGTGCCTTTTTGCAGCGCGGCGTGGTACGCCAAGATTTGCACGGGGATTGAATGGACGATCGGCGAGAGCACGCCGAAGTGGCGCGGGGTGCGGATGACGTGTACGCCTTCGCTTTCGGCGAAGTGGCTGTCAAGATCGGCGAACACAAACAGCTCGCCACCTCGGGCGCGAACTTCCTGCATGTTGGATTTTACTTTTTCCAGCAGTGTGTCATTTGGTGCGATGACGACGACCGGCATGTCGTTGTCGACCAGTGCTAAGGGACCGTGTTTCAGTTCGCCGGCCGGGTAGGCTTCGGCGTGAATATAGGAAATTTCCTTGAGCTTCAACGCCCCTTCTAGGGCGATGGGGTAATGAATGCCACGACCTAAAAATAGCGTGTGATGCTTGGGCGCGAACATTTTTGCCCACTCGGCGATTTGTGGTTCCAGATTCAGCGCGTGTTGTACGCTGCCCGGCAGATGACGCAAGTTGTCGAGGTATTCGGCTTCTTTTTCGGGCGACAGTTTGCCGCGAACTTTGGCCAGCGTGACGGCCAATATGAACAAAGAAACGAGTTGCGTGGTGAACGCTTTGGTCGACGCAACGCCGATTTCCGCGCCGGCGCGGGTGAGGAAAACAAGCTGAGAGGCGCGTGGAATGGCGCTCTCCGGCACATTACAGATAGAGAGCGTGGTCGTTTGACCCATTGCCTTGGCGTGTTTCAGCGCTTCCATGGTGTCGAGGGTTTCGCCCGATTGGGAGATAGTGATGATAAGTTGCTTCGGGTTCGCAACGGATTCGCGGTAGCGATATTCGCTGGCGATTTCGACGGAGACGGGCACTTTCGCGATGCTCTCGATCCAATATTTCGCCGTGAGCCCCGCATGGTGACTGGTTCCCGCCGCGAGGATCAAAATACCGTTGATGTTGCGCAATACCGATTCCGCTTCGGCGCCGAATAGTGTCGGATCGAAACCATCGCTCATGACGGCTTCGATGGTGTCGGTGAGCGCACGCGGTTGCTCGTGGATTTCTTTTTGCATGAAGTGGCTGTAGGGGCCAAGCTCCATAGAGGCGAGGGACACGTCGCTAACGTGGATCGGGCGTTCGACTTTGACGCCGGTTTTGTCGACCACGGTCACGCCGCTTCTACGCACTTCGGCCACATCGCCGTCTTCGAGATACATCACGCGGCGCGTGGCGGAGAGCACGGCGGATACGTCGGAGGCGATGAAATTTTCACCTTCGCCGATGCCGATCAAGAGCGGACAACCAAGGCGTGCGCACGCCATGACGTCGGGCGATTTGAGCGCGACGGCGGCGATAGCGTAGGCACCGACCAACTCTTTTACTGCGCGTTGCGTTGCCGTAAAGAGGTTATTGCATTCGCTAAAGTGGTGATGAATGAGGTGGGCGATGACTTCCGTGTCGGTTTGCGATTCGAACACGTAGCCGAGTTTCTTGAGCTTCTCGCGATGCTCATCGTGGTTCTCGATAATACCGTTGTGCACTACCGCGATTTGGTCGCAGGACACGTGGGGATGGGCATTGAATTCGGTGACACCGCCATGGGTGGCCCAGCGCGTGTGGCCGATGCCAACGACGCCGTGCAGCTTGATCGCTTCAGCTTTTGCTTCCATTTCGGCCACGCGGCCGACGGAGCGAACGCGGTTGATGCCGCCATTGAGCACCGCGATCCCCGCGGAATCGTAGCCGCGATATTCGAGGCGGCGGAGACCCTCGATCAGCAGGGGGACGACGTTACGGCCTGCGACTGCACCTACGATTCCACACATGGTTTCTACCTCTTTATTTCTTGCTGATTTTGGTGGGCCGCTTCCAGCCCGGGACGGTCGTTTGTTTGGCTCGCGAAATGGTGAGTTCGCCAGCGGGCGCGTCTTTACTGAGCGTGGTGCCCGCGCCCAGCGTCGCGCCTTTGCCGATGCGCACCGGCGCGACGAGTTGAGTATCGGAGCCAATGAACGCATCATCTTCGATGATGGTGCGATGCTTGTTCGCGCCGTCGTAATTACAGGTAATGGTGCCCGCACCGATGTTGACGTTCTGGCCGACAGTGGCATCGCCGATATAGGCGAGATGGTTGGCCTTCGAGTGTTTGCCGATCTCGCTGTTTTTGATTTCTACGAAATTACCGATGTGGGCGCCGGCGGCGAGTTTGGTGCCGGGACGCACGCGCGCGTAAGGTCCAATGCGGCAGTCTGGGCCGATCACGGCATCTTCCAACACGCTATAAGGGGCAATTTGGGTATCGTTGGCGATGCTCACGTTCTTCACGACGGCGCCCGCTCCAACCGTGACATTGTCACCCAGGCTGACGTTGCCTTCGAAAATACAGTTGATATCGATGAACACATCTTTACCGCAGGTCAGCACACCGCGAACATCAATTCGCGCCGGATCCGCGAGGGTCACGCCTTGTTCCATGAGCGCGCGGGCGATGTTGGCTTGATGAGTGCGCTCGAGTTGCGCGAGTTGGACTTTGTTGTTGATGCCTAATGTTTCCCATTCACCGCTAGGGTGAACAGCGACAACGTTCACGTTTTCGGCGACGGCCATGGCGATGATATCGGTTAGATAATACTCATGCTGCGCGTTGTCGTTCTTAAGTTGACTGAGCCAGCGGGCGAGCTGCTTAGTCGGCACCGCCATAATGCCGGTGTTCACCTCGCGTATGTCGCGCTGTTGCGGCGTGGCGTCCTTGTGCTCAACGATACCCGTGATGCGGCCGCCACCATCGCGCAGGATGCGGCCATAGCCGGCGGGGCCGGCAAGCGCAATCGTCAGCACGGCTACTTGACCGGCGCCGGCTGCGTCGGTCAATTGCTTCAGCGTCGCCGTGGTTGTGAGCGGAACGTCGCCGTAGAGTATTAGGGTAAGGCCGTCATTATTGAGATGGGGTATGGCCTGCTGAACCGCGTGGCCCGTGCCGAGTTGTGGTTCTTGTTTGACCCAGGTGACCGCGCATTCGGGAAACGCATTTGGCACAGCGTCGCCGCCGTGACCATAAATCACGCAGAGTTTGCTCGGGTTGAGCGCATTGGCGCTATCCATCACATGCTGCAGCAGCGGCTTTCCGGCGAGCTTGTGCAGTACTTTGGCCAAATTGGAGTACATGCGCTTGCCCTGGCCAGCGGCCAAGACGACGACATTGAGTACAGACATTTATTGTTTGCCTAGAGGGTTGAGCAGCGTCCCGATTCAGACAATATAGACAAAAAAGGCAGCTTTTCTATGGCTGCCTAGTTGCGTGGGTTGGAGAAAACGGCCGGTGTTAGTGGGTCTTACGACGAAAGCGTTGGATCGCTTGAATCTGGGCCATAGCTTCAGCCAATTCCGCCTGCGCTTTGGCGATTTCGAGCTTACCGGTTTTGTTTTGCATGGCCTCTTCGGCGCGCTTTTTGGCGTCCAGTGCCTTGGCTTCGTCCAAATCGTGACCGCGGATCGCCGTGTCGGCGAGTACCGTGACCACACCGGGCTGAATTTCTAAGATGCCACCGGCCACGAAAATCAATTCTTCCGCCGCTTGACCGGCAACCTTAACTCGAACGGTTCCGGGCTTAATGCGGGTAATCAGCGGCGTATGGCGGGGATAAATGCCTAACTCGCCCGCTTCTCCCGGCAAAACGACGAATTCCGCTTCGCCGGAAAAAATCTGCTCTTCAGCGCTTACAACGTCAACGTGTATTGTTGCTGCCATGGCTATTCCTTATTGAATGGTCTTGGCTTTCTCTACGGCCTCTTCTATGCCGCCGACCATGTAGAACGCCTGCTCCGGCAGCTGGTCATATTCGCCCTCGACAATGCCCTTGAAGCCTTTGATCGTATCTTTGAGCGACACGTATTTGCCGGGCGAGCCGGTGAACACTTCGGCAACGTGGAAGGGCTGCGACAGGAAGCGCTGGATTTTACGAGCGCGGGACACGGCCAGTTTGTCTTCCGGCGAGAGTTCGTCCATACCCAAAATCGCGATAATGTCGCGCAATTCCTTGTAACGCTGCAAGGTGACTTGGACACCGCGAGCCACGTTGTAGTGCTCTTCACCCACCACCAGCGGATCGAGCTGGCGCGAGGTGGAGTCCAACGGATCGACGGCAGGGTAAATACCCAGCGAGGCGATATCGCGCGACAACACGACGGTAGAATCGAGGTGCAAGAAGGTGGTCGCGGGCGACGGATCAGTCAAATCGTCCGCTGGCACGTATACCGCTTGGATCGAGGTAATGGAACCCACTTTGGTGGACGTGATGCGCTCTTGCAAGCGGCCCATTTCTTCCGCCAGCGTCGGCTGATAACCCACGGCTGATGGCATCCGCCCCAACAGCGCAGACACTTCAGTACCGGCCAAGGTGTAACGATAAATGTTGTCGACGAAGAACAGAATATCGCGGCCTTCGTCGCGGAATTTTTCCGCCATGGTTAAGCCCGTCAACGCAACGCGCAGGCGGTTGCCGGGCGGCTCGTTCATCTGACCAAACACCATCGCAACTTTGGATTCGTTGAGGTTGTCTTTGTTGATCACGCCCGCGTCGGTCATCTCGTGGTAGAAATCGTTGCCTTCACGGGTGCGCTCACCGACACCGGCGAACACGGACAGGCCGGAATGCTCTTTCGCGATGTTGTTGATCAACTCCAACATGTTCACCGTTTTGCCCACGCCGGCGCCGCCGAACAGACCCACCTTACCGCCTTTGGCAAACGGGCAAACCAGATCGATAACCTTGATGCCCGTTTCAAGCAACTCCACGGAAGGTGACAGCTCGTCGAACTTGGGCGCAGGTTGGTGAATCGCACGGCGCTCGTCGGTGCCGATCGGGCCTCGCTCGTCAATCGGACGGCCCAGCACGTCCATGATGCGGCCCAAGGTGGCTTTACCTACCGGTACGGAAATGCCTTTGCCGGTGGACTTAACGGCCATGCCGCGGCGCAAGCCGTCGGATGAACCCATCGCGATGGTACGCACCACGCCGTCACCCAACTGTTGCTCCACTTCGAAGGTCAGGCCGGGTTCAGCGAACTTGGAACTAGTATCGGCCAGGATTAATGCATCATAGACCCGTGGCATCGCTTCGCGGGGGAACTGAATGTCGACCACAGCGCCGATGCACTGGACGATTTTTCCCTCTGTTGCAACAGCATTCATGGTGTTTCCTTTCTTTCCAAACTCGTTAAATTCATTGTTGTCCGATTAACAAATGGTTAACCGATGGCTGCCGCGCCGGCCACAATTTCCGACAATTCCTTGGTAATCGCCGCTTGGCGGGTCTTGTTATAGATGAGCGTCAACTCATCAATGACGTCACCGGCGTTGTCACTTGCGGATTTCATGGCCACCATGCGCGCCGACTGTTCAGATGCCATATTTTCCGACACTGCTTGGTAAATCAGCGCTTCGATATAGCGGCTGAGCGCTTGATCCAGAACCACCTTCGCGTCAGGCTCGTAAATGTAGTCCCAGGAACCGCCGGGCACACCTAGTTTTTCGCCGGACAGGGGCAATAGCTGTTCCATCATGACTTCTTGCTTCATGGTATTGACGAACTTGTTGTAGAACACCACGAGCTTATCGAAGCGGTCTGCAATGTAACTGTCGAGCATCACCTTAACCGCCCCAATGAGTTTTTCCATGTGCGGTTTATCGCCCAGACCTACTACATGGGACACTACATTCGCCCCCATGCGTTGCATAAAGCCGAAACCCTTGTTGCCAATGCAGCACACGTCGAACTGCTCGCCGTGGGCTTCCCACTCTTTCATGTTGCTCAGCGCCAGCCGTAACACGTTGGTATTCAATCCACCGCACAGACCTTTGTCGGTGGTGATGACGATAATGCCAACGCGCTTAACCGTATCGCGGGCCACCAGAAACGGATGACGGTACTCGGGATTGGCGTGGCTGATATGGGCCGCGACATTGCGTATCTTCTCGCCATAGGGTCGCGCGGTGCGCATGCGTTCTTGCGCTTTGCGCATCTTGGACGCGGCCACCATTTCCATCGCCTTGGTGATCTTCCGTGTGTTTTGCACGCTCTTGATCTTGGTGCGTATTTCTTTCGAACTAGCCATTCGATTCCTCTATCGCAACACCAGGCCGCGCCTTAATAAGAACCATTCTTTTTGAAGTCTTTAATGGCCTCATGCAGCGCCGCTTCGTCGTCTTTGGACAGATCCTTGGTCGATTCGATACGCTTCGCCAGATCGCCATACTTGCCCTTGATGTAATCGCGCATGGCGCGTTCGGCGGAAAGGGCTTTTTTGATTTCGATGTCGTCGTAGTAGCCATTGTTCGCGGCGAACAGTGTCAGCGCCATTTCCCATACTTGCAGCGGCTGATACTGCGGCTGCTTCATGAGTTCGGTGACCATACGACCGCGTTCCAATTGCTTGCGCGTCGCTTCGTCCAGGTCCGACGCAAATTGCGCAAATGCCGCCAACTCACGATATTGTGCAAGCGCCAAACGCACGCCACCGCCTAGCTTTTTGATGACCTTGGTTTGCGCTGCGCCACCGACGCGGGATACGGAAATACCGGCGTTAATAGCAGGACGAATACCGGCATTAAACAAACTCGTTTCCAAGAAGATCTGACCGTCGGTAATCGAAATCACGTTGGTCGGAACGAACGCCGACACGTCACCGGCTTGGGTTTCAATCACGGGCAAAGCCGTCAGCGAACCTGTTTTGCCTTTGACGGCACCCTGGGTGAATTTTTCTACATAATCTTCGTTGACTCGAGCCGCGCGTTCCAGCAGACGGGAGTGCAAATAGAACACGTCACCAGGATACGCTTCGCGGCCCGGCGGGCGGCGCAGCAATAGTGACACTTGACGATAGGCCCAAGCTTGTTTGGTCAGGTCGTCATAAATGATCAGTGCGTCCTGGCCGCGGTCGCGGAAATATTCCCCCATGGTGCAGCCGGAATACGGTGCGATGTACTGCATCGCCGCGGACTCCGACGCTGTGGCGGCGACGATGATGGT
>JBDSJK010000373.1:0-7754 GCA_039917535.1 Burkholderiales bacterium | reverse complement strand
GGTGGCCTTGCCCACCCCGGCCCGTGAGGCGATTCCCTCAATAGACATGGCGGCGAAGCCGATTTCCTCGAGTAAATTATTGGCTGCATCCACTATGGATTGATGCGTGACAGGACAACGTGGCCGGCCCGGCGACTTAGTCGGCGCGTCGTCGATCAACCAAATTTCTTCGCTATCATTTGCCATTCGATCAACCCGCTTGAGGAATATTTACATTCCGGAACGGATCGTATTATAATTGCTAATAATACTAGTTGCAAGATAGATTGCACTCAGTTTGCTTTCTTAACTGTGCTACGTTTTGTTTTAAGAGTTCAGCGCTGTTTTAAAATTCAGCCCTTTTCGGAGTTCAGGCTATGTGGATTGTTAAACTTGCGTTACGGCGGCCCTACACGTTTGTCGTGATGGCGTTGTTGATTATGATCTTGGGTACGGCTGCCTATAAGCAGACTCCGACGGATATTTTTCCGAGCATCAACATCCCCGTAGTTGCATTGATTTGGCAATATCAAGGAATCCCTCCACAACAGTTTGAAAAATATATTACCACTTATAGCGAGTTCACCGTCGCAGCGGGGATCAATGATGTGAAATCGATCGAGTCGCACACCGTCAACGGTGCGGCCATCATCAAGGTATTCTTTCAGCCGAACGTTAGTATCGATGGTGCGTTAGCGCAGATTACTGCGCTATCACAAATTATACTGCGCCGTATGCCGCCGGGTACCACGCCGCCTTTCGTGTTTCGTTACGATGCATCGAGCGTACCGATTATTCAGCTAGGCTTATCCAGCACAAAACTTTCCGAAGCACAATTGTATGACTTCGGCCTGTACCGTGTGCGTACTGCCATCGCGCCGGTGCGCGGTTCTCGTATGCCGTTGCCCTACGGTGGTAAGCCGCGGCAAATCATGGTGGACACCGACCCGCAGGCGATGATGGCAAAAGGCATCACCTTCACCGACATCAACACCGCGATTGGTGCGCAAAACCTGCAGTTGCCGACGGGCACCCTCAAGGTCGGCGATCGAGAATATGTCGTCGGGTTGAACAGTAACCCGCAGTCGATGGAGGAAATGAACGATCTACCGATCAAGGCCGTTAACGGCTCGATGGTGTATCTGCGCGATGTCGCGAACACCCGCGATGGATTTGGCGTACAGAGCAATATCGTGCGCAACGACGGTAAACGATCCGCTCAGTTGGTGATACTTAAGGCGGGCTCCGCGTCTACGCTCGACGTAGTGGAGGGTATTAAAGCCATACTCCCCTCGGTAAGAGCGGCTAACCCCGATATACAAATTTCCGAATTGTTTGATCAATCGGTGTTCGTAAAAGCGGCGATCAACAGCGTGCTCAGCGAAGGCATGGTTGCGGGTTGTTTGACGGCGCTAATGATCCTGCTTTTTTTAGGGAGTTGGCGCAGCACAATCATTGTCGCGGTGTCAATTCCGTTGTCGATTTTGACCTCGCTGATCGTCCTCAACCTTACCGGACATTCACTCAATATTATGACCCTGGGTGGGCTCGCGCTCGCGGTGGGCATCTTGGTTGATGATGCGACGGTCGCCGTTGAAAATATTCACCGTTACGTGGAGATGGGCCATCCGCTTGAGGACGCCATTCTCGAGGGATCGCAACAGATTGCCGTGCCGGCCTTTGTATCGACGCTGGCCATTTGTATCGTGTTTGTATCGGTGATATTTTTGACCGGGCCGGCAAAGTTTTTGTTTACCCCACTCGCGTTGGCCGTTGTCTACGCCATGTTGGCTTCCTACGTTTTATCGCGTACGTTAGTGCCGGTGATGGTGAAATATCTGCTGCAGAAAGAAATTGATCAACACGGGAAGCCACCGGGCCGTGGAATTTTTAGCATCATGCAGCGCGGCTTCGAAGTAGGTTTTGAAAAATTTCGCAGCGGTTACATCGGCACACTCAACTGGGCGTTGCATCATCGTATAGCGATATTCGCTTTGTTTGGGCTGCTGGGTGTGATGAGTGCGCTGTTGCTACCCATGATCGGCAGAGATTTTTTTCCGTCGGTCGACGCTGGGCAAATTCGTATGCACGTCTCCGTGCCGCCGGGAACGCGGCTTGAAGAAACCGAAGTGATCTTCGGCAAAGTTGAAACCGCTATTCGCAAAATCATCCCTGAAGAAGATTTTGATCGGATGATAGATAACATTGGTTTATTCCAACCTATCAACATGGCTTTCACTGACGCACCCACTATCAGTTCTGCCGATGGTGAAATTTTGATTTCGTTGAAGGATGAACACAAGCTGCCGACTGAAGATTACGTACGCCGGCTGCGTGCGGAGGTGCCGAAGAGTTTTCCGAACATCAGCTTGTTTTTTCAGCCCGCGGATATCGTTAGCCAGATTTTGAACTTCGGCCTTCCCGCGCCCATCGATGTGCAGATAGCGGGCTATAACCCCGGCGTGTACAAGATCGGCAAAGAAATCGAAGCGAAGATGAAAAGCATCGCTGGCGCAGTGGACGTCCACATGCACCAGATTGTCAATTCCCCCGCGTTGCAGATCAACGTCGATCGGACCCGGGCCGCGGAGCTCGGCATGACACAGCGCGAAGTAGCTAACAATGTGCTTACTAGCCTGTCGTCCAGCGCGGTGGTTAACTTTAATTTGTGGCCGGACCCTAAAACGGGGACGACTTACCCGGTTGCCGTGCAAACGCCGCAATATCTGCTGAACTCGATCGAGGATGTGATGAACACGGCGCTGCCCGGAAAGGGTCCCGCCTCAACGCAGATGTTGTCCAACCTAGCGTCCATAGAGAGGCGCGAAGTTCCCGCCGTCATCAGTCATTATGACGTGCAGCCCGTGTATGACATTTACGCTAATGTGCAAGACAGCGATCTCGGTTCCGTATCGGATCAAATCCAAAAAACGATTGTCGCTGAATATTGTCCCGTCCCGGCGACGACCTTCAAATCCATGGTCTGCCCGAAGCAGCCTGGCCTCTTAACCGGTTGGCTTTGCGCAGCAGATGTGCCCCCGCCGCTTCAGGCCGGTGAAAAGAAAAAAGATGTCAATCCGGTTTGTGCGAACCTTCCACCCGGCGTCAAGCTGACCGTGCGTGGGCAGGTTGACAGTATGAATACAGCGTTCACCCGCATGGGTTGGGGCATGTTGTTCGCGGCGATGTTGGTGTACTTCATCATGGTGGTGAATTTCCAGTCCTGGACTGATCCCCTCATCATCATCACCGCGTTACCGGGTGCATTGTGTGGCATCGTTTGGATTTTGTTTTTGACCAATACTCATTTCAGCGTGCCGTCGTTGATGGGGGCTATTATGAGTTTAGGCGTGGCGACGGCAAACAGCATTTTGATCGTGTCATTCGCTAATGAGCAAATGTCGGAGGGCAAGAATGCCATGCAGGCCGCGCTCGCGGCGGGCTACACACGGTTACGGCCCGTGCTAATGACCGCCAGTGCGATGATTATCGGTATGGTTCCCATGGCGCTGGGTCTGGGTGAGGGCGGCGAGCAGAACGCACCACTGGGCCGAGCCGTGATCGGCGGACTGATCGTTGCCACGCTGTCAACCTTGATTTTTGTACCCGTGATCTTCAGCCTTATCCACGGTCACCTGGAAAATAAACGCGCTCGGGTCATTCAAACGACTCCTCAGCCGGTTTGACGCCAGCACTTTTTTAAGGAAACACCATGCAACAAGAACGAACTGAACCGAGCCTGCATACTGCGTTTTCCATGCCGGAACCCGTTGCCCCCACTGGCGCAAAACGCCGCTTTGGCACTCTAGTCGCATTCGCTACCGCTGCGCTGATCGGAGTATTGTTTCTGATCGTGATCTGGCCCCGCATGCAAGCCGGAAAAGCAAGTGCCGAAATCCACAAAGACAACCGTCCGCTGGTAATCGTGGTGCCAGCGCAGCGTGCAAAAGCCAACACGGAGTTGAATCTGCCGGGCACGATGTTGCCCATCCAGGAAACACCCCTATATGCTCGCACCAATGGGTTTGTGAAGCGCTGGTTGGTGGATATTGGCGCCACGGTAAAAGAAGGGCAATTGTTAGCGGAAATTGAAACGCCGGAAGTCGATCGCGAACTCAAACAGATACTGGCGAATCAACAGCAAGCAAAAGCAAACATGGAACTGGCGCGTTCAACGGCGGAGCGCTGGAAAGCCGTACTAAAAGAAAACGCCGTATCGCCACAGGAAGTGGATGAAAAAATTAGCGCTTACAAAGCCCGCCAGGCCGACTTTGCCGCCTCGCAGGCCAATGTCGAGCGGCTTACCCAGTACAAAGCGTTTCAACGGGTGACGGCGCCGTTTGCTGGCACCATAACAGGGCGCAATGTAGACGTTGGCCAACTCATCAGCGCAAACAATACCGACCCGAATCGCTGGATGTTCAAACTGGCGAAAATGGATACGTTGCGCATCTACATCAACGTGCCGCAAAGCCACATGCGCATGATCAAGCCCGATGCGCCCGTCAGCGTGGTATTGAAAGAGTTCCCCCAGCCGTTTCAAGGTAAGGTTTTACGCACCGCCGGGGCGCTAGATCCCCAGTCAAAAACGCTGCTGACGGAAGTTCAGGTTCCCAATAGCAATGGCGAATTAGTTGCGGGTATGTACGCGCAGGTAAGGTTCGCCTTAAACCAAGCTGAGCCGTATATTTTGCTCCCTTCTAATACATTGATTATCCGACAGGAAGGCCCACAGGTGGCTGCCGTCGAGAACAATACGGTGCAGTTGCGCAAGGTCAAGCTGGGTCGCGATTTGGGCACGCAAGTCGAGGTGTTGTCCGGCGTGAAAGAGAATGAAATGATCATCACCAACCCAACCGACACCATGCGCGACGGCGTCGCGGTGACAACCAAAGTTGCCGAGGTAGAAAAACCCGCTGCGCCGCCGGCTGCAAAACCGGATGATAAAGCAGCCATGCCTAAAGCGGGTGACAAAGTAATGGAGAAGACGGTTGAAAAAACAACAGAAAGCAAAGCGAAATAAAGCGATGGCTAACATTACGCTTTATCGCGGTTTGATTACCCGAGCATCGGTGTATGTGGCATTAATGCTAGTGGCTGCTTGTAGCGCGGTAGGCCCTAACTATCAGAAGCCACGGGCGACCGTGGCCGACAATTGGAAGGAAGCTACGGCTGGCAACAAGGGTGCGTTGCAGCTTTCGGAAAAATGGTGGGAAGCATTTAGCGACGCCAAGCTTAGCGAGTTGGAACAGGATGCGCTCAAAGGGAACTATTCTTTACAAGCCGCAACGGCGCGGATCCAGCAGGCGCGCGCCGTCGCGCGAGTGACGGACGCCGACTTTTTCCCAACGGTTAATTTTGATCCCGACGCGTCGCGCAATCGCCAATCGGCTAACCGACCCGTGCAGCCTGGTTCAACGGTGCGCGATTACACGGCCAACCGGTTCCGCGTGCCGTTGGATGCTTCTTACGAGATCGATTTCTGGGGTAAGATGAAACGCGCGTCGGAATCAGCGGTCGCCCGTGCTCAAGCGGCACAGAATGCCTATCAAACCATTGCGCTGTCTTTGACGGGCGACGTCGCGCAGAATTATTTCGCGATTCGTACTTTAGATGCTGAACGTGCCATTCTGCGCGACAACATTGTCGTACGCAAACGTGGTCTAGAGTTAGTTCGATCTCGCTATCGCGGCGGCATTACCAGCGAGTTGGATGTGACCCGCGCGGAAGCAGAGCTTGCAGCCATCGAGGCCGAATCCATTGGGATCGGCAGGCGGCGTGCTGAATTAGAGAATGCAATTGCTGTGCTGTT
Source organism: Burkholderiales bacterium (assembly GCA_039917535.1). GTDB lineage: Bacteria > Pseudomonadota > Gammaproteobacteria > Burkholderiales > JALYOK01 > JBDSJK01. Next base: position 1,963 of record JBDSJK010000373.1, on the reverse strand, counting down.
AGGAAAGTCGGCGACCGAGTTCAAGTTAGCGGAAAGCCCCCTTGCCACGACAGTACCGACTATCCCCGCCGGGGTTCCCAGTGAATTGCTACAGCGTCGCCCGGATGTCGCTGAGGCTGAGCGCTTGCTTGCGGCACGCAATGCGGAAATCGGCGTCGCCAAGGCGGCGTTTTTCCCAACTATAAGACTAACGGGCCAGGCAGGTTTTGAAAGTGCCGATCTGACCGATATCTTGAAACTATCAAGCCGCATCTGGACCGCGGGTATCGCGTTGGTGTTGCCTGTTTTCGAGGGCGGCAGAAACAAGGCGAACCTTGAACGGGTGAAAGCTGTTTACGCCGAAAATCTTGCGCAATATCACGGACGCGTGTTGGTCGCCTTCCAAGAAGTCGAGACGGCGTTGGCCGGATTGCGGATATTGGCCGAGCAAAGCGAACCTCAATCTCGCGCGGTCACAAGCGCGCAGAAAAGCTCGCAAATTTCCAATAGCCGCTATAAAGCAGGCTTGGTTACTTACCTCGAAGTGGTCGATACCGAGCGTACCGTGCTGGCCAATCAGCGCTTGGCGATCCAGCTTGCCGGCCAACGGTTGCTCAACAGCGTAGGCTTGATCAAGGCGCTCGGCGGCGGTTGGCAAAATGGGAAAATTGTATCGGCAGACGTAATCAAGGTTGCGGAAAGCCCCCAGAAGTAGGAAGTGAATTGATGTGAGGCTATTGCGTGCAGCCAACCTCCATCCTTGATGCTACGATGCTACCTATGGCTTGCCGCAACCTGCTAAAATTCCATTCTTGATCCTCAAGACTATAGCCGTTATGTTTCGACGTTGCTGCTTCCTCTTGGTTGCTGTATTCAGTGCAACCCACAGTTATGCTGACGACCTGGCCGATGCGGTGGCTGGCGAGAAGGTATTTGTCATGTGCGTTGGTTGTCACAGCGACAAGGCCGAGCACCGCCCAACGGGCCCCAATCTATTCGGCTTAATCGGCCGACAGGCGGGCACCCTGGAGGGGTTTCAATATTCTAGTGCCCTGAAAGATTCGGGCATCTTTTGGGATGAACGGACCCTCGATGAATTCATCGCCAACCCCGGCGCACGGATCCCCGGAACCATGATGCTGATCGGCGTGGGAAACGCGCAAGACCGCGCTAATCTGATCAAATATCTCAACACGCTTAAAGAATAATTTGAGGGCATTGTCTGTGCTTGGTCCAAGTTAAGGTCGGATTGACGCAGCATTGAGCGAAGTTTCACCTTACCAATAAACCATGCTGCCACTTACTGGAATAACCGTTGTTGCCCTCGAACAAGCGGTCGCCGTGCCGTTTGCCACGCGGCAGTTAGCCGATCTGGGTGCCCGAGTCATTAAGATCGAACGCCCTGGCGAAGGAGATTTTGCGCGCGCATATGATAAAACCGTCAACGGTATGTCGTCCCATTTCGTGTGGCTGAATCGCTCGAAGGAAAGTCTCACGCTTGACGTAAAGCATCCCGAGGCGAACAAGATTTTGCATCAGTTGCTGAGCCGCGCCGATGTGTTTATTCAGAATTTCGCGCCAGGCGCGACGGATCGTTTGGGGCTTTCGGCCGATGAATTGACGGCGAAATATCCACGACTCATCGTCTGTGATTTGTCCGGCTATGGTCGTGACGGACCCTATGCAGACAAGAAAGCTTATGATTTGTTGATTCAATGTGAAACCGGTGTTGTAGCGGTTTCCGGCACCCCCGAGACGCCAAGCAAGACGGGCATCTCCGTTGCCGACATCGCGGGTGGTATGTACGCGTACACAGGCATTTTGACGGCGCTGTATCAACGGGAAAAAACCGGGCAGGGTAGCGCGTTTGAAGTCACGTTGTTCGAGGCGCTGGGCGAATGGATGGGCTACCCAGGCTACTATGCCAATTACGGCGGTATGGCGCCATCGCGCACGGGGGCTTCGCACGCGACGATTTTTCCCT
>JBDSJK010000372.1:0-18054 GCA_039917535.1 Burkholderiales bacterium | reverse complement strand
TCCTATTGTGGGTTACGTGATGCGTTGGGAATTAACGTGGCGAAACTGGTACTGGATTTAGTGCAATATGGACGCTTGCCTGCCGTTGTCCCAACTTGCGATCAACCGATTAGAATTGAACTGAGCACAAGTCATGCTAAGTGACGACGTGATTGGCTGGGACATAGGCGGTGCTCATCTCAAGGCTGCACGCATCGGCGCGTCCGGTGTTGTGCTAGATGCAATGCAGGTGCCGTGCGCATTGTGGCGCGGGTTGCGCGAGCTCGAGCACGGAATCGAGGCAGTGTTAACTCGCTGTGTGGGTGTTCAGTATCACGCGATCACGATGACGGGCGAGATGGTCGATCTTTTTCCCGACCGTGGCGCGGGTGTTAAGGCGATTGCGGAATATGTCGCCAAGCGACTGGGTGATGATGTTGTCTGGCTGTATCGCGGCGACGGTCAGTTCGTCCCGCCTTACCAAGCGGCTGAATACGCCATGCAAATAGCCTCTGCAAATTGGCATGCCGCTGCGGAATGTGTCGCGCAAAAAATAGGCAACGGTATCCTCGTGGACATAGGCAGCACGACTACGGACATTATTCCGATTGTCGCGAATAAGCTCCGCAATCAAGGCGGCGATGACGCTACACGACTTGTCACTGACGAGCTTGTGTATTCCGGAATCGTGCGCACGCCATTGATGGCGATGACCGAGCGCGTGCCGTTCGCTGGCACATCCGTGCCGCTTATGGCTGAATATTTTGCGACCATGGCGGATGTGTATCGACTCACCGGCGAATTACCGGAACATGCCGATCAACACCCTGCCGCCGACGGCGGTGAAAAAAACTTGGCAGCAAGCGCCAGGCGGCTGGCGCGCATGCTGGGTCGCGATAGAGATTCGGCGCCGATGGCCGATTGGCATGAGCTCGCACGGTGGTTTCGCGGGCGGCAGCTAGCACGATTGCACGCGGCGTGTGAACACGTCGCGGCGTCTGCTCAGATGCCAGCGGACGCGCCCATTATCGGCGCCGGTGTTGGCCGCTTTCTGATCCGTGAACTCGCAGCGGTGACCGCGCGGCCCTATCGATCATTTGCCGATTTATTGCCGCTTGCAGAGGTGACCGCCGACGAAGTTTCTAACCTGGCGCCTGCGGTCTCGGTCGCGTTATTGTGGCAGCGGCGATGACGTGGATTGTCAAGCTCGGCGGCAGTCTGTACGCTGATCCCGCGTTACAGAATTGGCTCGAAATGTTGGCGCGTTTTGGCCGCGGGAAAGTCGTGATTGTTCCCGGTGGCGGCCCCTATGCCGATCAAGTGCGGACGGCGCAACGGCATTGGCGATTTGATGATCAAATTGCCCATCACATGGCCTTGCTGGCGATGGAGCAGTTTGGTTTGCAACTGATGGGGATGATGAATTCGGCTCTGGCCGGCGTGGCTTCGCTTAACGAGATTCAACGTCATCTTGCGGAAGGCAGCATAGTCACTTGGATGCCGAGTGCGGCCGTGCTGTCAGCACCAGATATTGCCGCGAATTGGAATGTTACATCCGATAGCCTAGCGGCCTGGCTAGCAAAAAATTTGCAAGCAACTAGACTAGTGTTGGTGAAGTCGTGTGCCGTTCCTGCAGGGGCGACAGTGGAGGATTTGGCGGCTACAGGAATCGTTGATGGCGCTTTTCTAGAATCCTGCAGCGCGCTTCACTGTCAGATCGACGTGGTTGCCAAAGACGAATGGGAGCGCGTTTCCCGGGTGCTGGCTGAAAGCTGATCGGCATCGCGAGGAATTAGTGCGCGTATGCGTTTCATCGCCGCCGGATCTATCTCCATCGTGCGCATCGCCTGCGTGCACAACGCGCCACGAAAGCCCAGATAGTCTGGCTTGAGCGCGAGCAGTGTCGCGATATCCGTTTCGCGTAACGAGCCCGCAAGGCCGCAGAGCAGTTTCAAGCGCTGGGCGTGTGCAACAAACTGTCCCAGACGATCAACACTTAAGTGTCGCAATAGACTGCCGGAATTTTTGTCTGCCGTATCCAGCATCACGCCGTAATACCCACATCGCGCCAGCGTTGCTAGGAAGTCGATTTCGATGGGTTGATCCGCAAACAACACCGCTACGAGGCTCATGGATAATGCTTCTACAGCCAGTGTCTCCGCGCAGGCGCGCTGCGATTGACTCGTGGCGAAGCCGATTTTTACGATGTCGACACCGGTTTTTGTGGTGTCGTGTAGCTTCGCTCGTATGAGTTCCGCGTCCAAGGGAACGTCGCCTATGGTGGCGCTTACTGGCCGTTGTCCCGCAACTGCACGGACGATGTCACGAATGACGCCGATGGGCAACGCGCCCAATGCACCGCGGCGTGGATCTTTTAAGTCGATAATGTCGGCGCCGAGTTCCATGACGAGTTTCGCTTCAGCAATGGATGTCACGCTGGCCAACAGGTGAGTCATTGCTGGCCTTGTTGTTGCGCGCGATGCAGTTCGAGCTTGGCTTGAAGCCAGCCCCAGGCTTCGCGCTCACATGGCCCGGCGGTTTTCTCGATGGCGATATTGAGATATTTCCACTCTTCGCTGATTTTTTCCCAGGGCAACATGGGCAAGCGGCTCACTAAAACCGACGCCTCTATGACCGCCGCTTGTGCTCGGTTAAAACCGCGAAACGCGCCGTGGCCCGCGTCGTGTTTTCGCTTGCAAAACAGCTTGGGACGTTGCGCATCATCCTCAACATGATCCAGCACCAATTCGCTGTGACCCAAGCTTTCAATTAGTCGAACAGAATCGACAATTTGCGTCTCGATAGTCGGCCAATCGCGCTGCGCCCCCGTCACGCATCCGGCGAACACACGCACGTCGTCACAAAAATTCTGCACGGCGCATAGCCCGGCCAATACATTGTCCAGCGTGGTCGATGGCTTGAAAGGCGCGAGGATGACAAAACCGCCTTGCTCCCGGACGCCCATGGGTGCGATGTGAACTTTGCCAGCTATAGAGCGCGTGGTGATGATGGTTTCAAAAATCATGGGCCGTTCACTGTTTCTTGCGCGCTTGTAACGTCGCGCCCAGGGCATGATAGGCCGATTGATCTTCTTCCTTCGCCGCGTAGGCTACCCCCCAGTTGAGTTCTTGATCTTGGGTGTAGCGCTTGCCGAGTTGAAAAGCGATCTGCGCGCGCGCTAATTCGACGCCAATATAAAAAGCATGACTGCCTTCTTGATCCAACTTGAGTTCAGGAAACAGCGTGTACGGGTCATCGGCGGTATGGAATCCATCACGGTTATAGACATGAATTCCCGCTTCGCTCACTTGGACGCGAAAGCTTGGGTCTTTAATGGCGGCGGCGGTGTCGCGAATTTCCGCCGCCGTATCGGGGAATGGTTTTCGATCGTGTACGGTCAACAGCGCGGGCGAATAATCCTTCGGCAAGCTCGTGTCTTGCCGCGCGGCGTACATCATGCGACGTGCGGCGTCCGCTTCGCGAACGGCGCGACGACCGTGGAGGCTGACTTCTGTTGTTAGTATCGAGCCGATACCAAGTTCGGAAATAATCCCCATGAGTAAGGTGTTAATGCCGCTGGTATCTGCATCGGTCAATTCCGTGAGGTTGCCGACGCCCATCATGATTTCTATCTCGGGATAGCGTTGACGCAGCGCGTGGTAGCGCAGAATGGAGTCGGTGAAACCGAAGTGAATGGGATCCAAAATCGCGTCGGCGATAAACGGGTGATTCTTTTTTTGTAGCGTATCAATGGCGCGAAACAGCGATCCCATGTCCCCTGGTGGGTTCGGAATCAGCACAGGCGTTGATGCAACTTCATCGGCAATCCAGAGCGTTTCCTGTTTTAGGCTGAGCAAATAATCTGCCCCGGCGCGGCCACCTCGAAGTAATTCTTCAGTCTCCATGGAATCGACGCTGACGGCGTAGTCACTCTGTTTCAAGGCACGGACTGCATCCCCCAAATGGCGAAACGGTGTGTTGGGTAAACAGCCGAGGTCGATGACGTTGGCGCCGTCGTAGCGATAGCGCTCGGCGCGCTTGAGAATACCGCTGACGTCGAGCTGTGGCGCGTCGACGATCTCGGCAAATATTTTTACATCGTAACCGCTGAGGTCCGCCTGTTTCTTTTTTTTGCCAAAAAATTCCGGCAAGTCTTTTACTTCTTCCGGGCCGCGCTCAACCGTGACGCCGTATTGTTCCGTAAGTGCGGCGAAATCGCCGCGACAGCGACCCGGTACGACCACACGCGTGGCGCGTCCCGTGTGCGGCACCCGGCGACGAATCAAATCCGCGGTCATCAATCCGGCGACGTTCACGCCGATATTGAGCACATCGTAGGTGAAAGGGGTCGGCTGCATGCCCTCCAGGATTTTGTGCAGACTTTTCTCGGCGAGCTTGCCGGTGAGGAAGAGGATGTGGTCGGGCACGGAGCACAGAGAAATGTAGTCAGTAGGGTGGATCAAGGCCAACGCGCCGGATCCACCAGACCTTTTAAAAGAAATGGTTGATCCGCTGCGCTTGACCCACCTTACATGATGTTTTAATCCATCAAACCGGCGAATAGTGGGGTGCTTAAGTAGCGCTCGCCGTATGACGGGATAATTACAACTATCATCTTGCCTGCGTTTTCGGCGCGCTTGGCAACTTCCATGGCGGCCCACATGGCGGCGCCGGAGGAAATTCCGACCAGCAGGCCTTCTTCTTTCGCCATGCGCCGCGCGATGGCAAAAGCATCGTCATTTTTTACGCGAATGATTTCGTCGTAGATTTTGGTGTTCAAAATGGCAGGAATAAAACCCGCGCCTATGCCCTGGAGGGGGTGAGGACCTTTCTGACCGCCTGACAACACTGGCGACGCGTCTGGCTCAACGGCAACGCATTTAAACGATGGTTTTTTCGCTTTGATTACTTCACCGACGCCGGTAATGGTACCCCCGGTGCCAATGCCGGAAACCAGAAAGTCGCACTGACCGTCCGTGTCGCGCCAGATCTCTTCAGCCGTGGTGTTCCGATGCACGGCGGGGTTGGCGGGATTTTCAAACTGTTGCGGGATGAAGTAGCGCGGGTCTTCCGCCGCCATTTGTTTGGCGCGGTTGATGGCGCCGGTCATGCCTTCCGGTCCCGGCGTCAAGACGAGTTCCGCACCGTAGGCGCGCAACACCGCGCGACGTTCCTTGCTCATGGTTTCCGGCATGGTCAGCGTGAGCTTGTAGCCTTTTGCCGCGCAGACAAAAGCGAGCCCAATGCCGGTGTTGCCACTGGTTGGTTCGAGAATGATCGTGTCGGGCTTGATCATGCCGGCTTTTTCGGCGGCCTCGATCATGGAAACGCCAATGCGGTCTTTGACACTGTTGGACGGGTTAAAGAATTCGAGCTTGGCGACGATTTCCGCTTTGCAGCCTTCAGTCATACGATTGATGCGAACCAAGGGCGTGTTGCCGACTAAATCGATTACGGTGTTGGCGATTTTCATGGTGGCCTCCTGACTAGATTGGGTTGATGGTAATGACTCGGGCGAGCCGATGCAAGCGAGTTAGCTACGCGGGCAACGCAGCGCGCAGGCGTTGCTGTAACGCTATCTGCAATTCAGCGACCGTGCTCACCACCGTGGTCTGCTCAAAGCCCATCAGCTTTTGGGTATTTTCCAGATCAATACGCCGTGGATAAAGCGTCACCCACTCGCTGGGCGATTCGGTTTCGACGACGGGCTCCGTGTCGCAGGCAAAAACGATACACGGAATGCGCTGCTTGCCCGCTTGGGCAAAGATATTGGTGATCAGCGTATCGGAAATTCCGACCACGCACTTCGCAACGGTATTGCTGGTCGCCGGGCCGATGACGACCGTATGGTATTGCCCGTGATAGAACAAGCCCACCGGCGCCGCGCTGGCGGTTTGGTCGCGGAACACTTTGGCGCGTTTGCGCAGTTCGTCGACGCTCAGGGTATACATGTGCAACACTTCGGCAGCGGCCTCCGAGAGAAAGAAATCGATTAGTCCGGGATGTTGTTCGTTAATCGCCAGGGCGACTTCCAGCGATTCCTTCAGAAAGTGGCCGGAACCCGTTAGTCCCCAGGCGACGCGTGACTGTTCAGCGTTCTTCATGGCTAAGGAATAGCGCGATCAATAATAATTTTGATGTCTTTTGTGCTATTTTTCACCACCACATCGGCGCCCGTTAAGTCGCCGCTTTGCGCGATGGCATTGCCGGAACTGGAGATTCGCGCGTTGACGATCACCTCGTCGAATTTGCTTAAAGTCATAGCCGGCGTCATCGCCATGGAATCGTCCAGCGTAAAGTTTTTCGGCAAGTCTTTTACGGCGCCTCGCCAAACGGCGAGCGGCATTTTCGGTGCGCCTGCGCCGGCGGCGCGGGCGAAGATGAACACGGTATCGCTTGCTTTGGCGCGGTCTTTCAGAGTATCGCCAAGGTTCACGCTGCCTGACAGTTGTGTGCCTGATGCGGGTTTCAGCGCAGCAGGACGCTGTCCCAAGTTCGCCTTGGCTTCGGCGATATTGGCGGCAATATCTTTAGCGATTTCCGACTCCTTTGGCACCAGCGCCAACAGGCGCTGCCAATAACGAACCGCCTCGGAAAAATTCTTGGCCTCAAAGGCGGCAGACCCGCCGAGCGCCAAGGCTTTGGGGCTATCGGGCGAAATTTTGAGCGCCTGCTCGATCAGCTCGCGTGGTCTGCCGGCTAACGTGCCGCCGTTAATCATGGCGGTCGCGTTGGCATATTCAGCGAGTAGATCGGGATCGTTGGGACTTAGCAACACGGCACGGTCGTAGGCCATCAAGGTATCGCTGTTGCGGCCCAGCGCCGTATATGCCTTTGCCAACATGGCCCAGCCCTGGGGATCGTTGGGTTGGTCCTTGAGTCTGAATATAAGCCGCTGCGTCATGGCGCTGAACTGTTCGGCAGTGATGGTCGCTGGATCAATCGGCGCGGCAGCCTTATTTGACAGCGGCGCGAACGCACCGGGTGTGCCGAGTAGCTTATACAAGCCCGCAGAGCCAAGCGGCAGCAGGACTGCGATGGCAATCGCCAGCGGGCGCATTGCCAAGGTGGCTCGCGGCGAGGGAGCTTTTGTGAGCGGCTGGTTTTCCTCCAGTACGCGGCGCTTTAGTTCATTTTCGGCTTCTTGGTATTGTGCTTCTTGTAGCGTGCCGCTGGCGAAATCCTGTTGCAGTTCGCGCAACTGTAATCGATAAATGTCCAGCCGCGGCGTATCTTGTTTTGGTATGCTGTCGCGGCGCAATAGTGGCGGTAAGACAAACGCTAACCCGATCGCGACAAACACGGCGGCGGTCAAAATGAAAGCGATCATGTACTACTATCCGGCCTATTTTTTGTTGAGTTGTCGAGTAGATCGTCCGCTCGTTGATGGTCCGCTGCCGAGAGGTCAATCGCCGGTGCGGCTCTGCGCCGCCGGGCGAGTTGCCAAAACAGCGCGGCAAGTCCCAACACTAGCAAGGCAAACGGCCCCAGCCAGAGTAGCACCGTGTTGGGCTGCACCGGCGGGCGATACAGCACAAAGTCACCGTAGCGGTCAACCATATATTGTTTGATTTGCGCGTCGCTCAAGCCTGCTTTGATCTTGGCGCGTATCTGGTTGCGCAGATCGATGGCGAGATCGGCATTCGAATCGGCTATGGTTTGGTTTTGGCACACCAGGCATCGCAATTCTTCCGCAAGCGCCCGCACCCGTGATTCAATGGCCGGGTCGCGCTGTTCGACCGTTGGCTGTTGTCCGTAGGCCAAACCGATCACTGCACAGCACAAACAAGCTATAACAACGCGCATCATCCCTGTAGTTTCTTCACTAACGGCAGCAGAGTGTTTTGCCAGCTCTCACGGGTGACGGGGCCGATTTTCTTGTAGCGTATGATGCCCTGCTTGTCGATCAGGTAGGTTTCCGGCACCCCGTAAACGCCGTAGTCGATGCCGACTTTCCCGTCGGGATCTGAGATAGACAGAGTGTAGGGATTACCAAATTGGCGCAGCCAATTGAGCGCATCGGCGCGCTGATCTTTGTAGTTGAGGCCGTAGATCGGCACCGCGTTGGTCTGTGCCGCTTCAACCAGCACCGGATGTTCTTCGCGGCATGACACGCACCACGACGCCCACACATTGAGCAGCCACACCTGGCCGCGCAGTTGCGCGACGGAAAGTTTTTGTTCGGGTTTGTCCAGTCGCGATAGTTCAAACGCCGGGGCGGGTTTGTCGATCAGCGGTGAAGGCACTTCGCGGGGATTGAGATTCAGGCCGCGACCGAGGAACAGCGCAAGCGCGATGAAGATGGCCAAGGGCGCAAGATACTTGAGCACGCGTTACACGCCTTTTTTCTGGGGGTGGGACACAGCCGGAGCGTGCATTGCTACACGCTGGCTCTCTGCCTCCAATGCGGGGGAATCGGTCGTTTTTCTGCCCACGCGATAACGCCGATCGGTGAGCGCCAAAAATCCGCCCAGCGCCATGAGCACACAGCCGCCCCAAATCCAATTGATGAAGGGCTTTTCGTAAACCCGCACGCTCCATGCGCCCCGGCTATTGGGAATTGGCTCGCCGAGTGACACATAGAGATCACGGCTAAAGCCGCTATCGATGGCGGCTTCCGTCATCACCTGGCCCATCGCTTTGTAGCTACGTTTCTCGGGGTAAAGTTTGGTGACGACTTTATCGCCTTGCAGCACCTCGAAGAAACCTCGCGCAGCGCGGTAGTTGGGGCCCGGCGCGTCCGTCGTCCCGTTGAAGCGGAAGGTATAACCGCCGATATCCACCGTATCGCCGATGTTCATGCGCAGATCTTTTTCCGTGGAGTAGCCTTTAACCAGCGCCACGCCGATGATGAAAACACCCACGCCCATATGGGCCAGGGACATACCCCAGTAACTACGCGGCAGCCTGGAGAGCCGCACCAATATTGAGCCTTCAGTCCATTGCCTGACGCGACCGGCGATGTTGGCGATGCCTGCCGCGAATAACCACAGGCCAAGTAATAGTCCAAACGCAATTAGGGGTGTCCACTTGCCCATGACCCAAGGCAACAGCAAGGCGGTGATGAGACTAACGGCGAACGCCCATTTCAGCCGTGTGGCTAAATCCGGCACGCGCTCTTCTTTCCAGCGCGCCATGGGGCCGATGCCCATCAAGAAAATGGCCGGCGCCATGAGCGGAAAAAATACGCTGTCGAAATAGGGCGGGCCGACGGAAATCTTGCCGAGATTAAGCGCATCGAGGAACAATGGATAAAGCGTTCCGAGCAAGACCGACGCCGCGGCCACGACCAGCAGAATATTATTCGTGAGCAACATCGACTCGCGCGACACCAACGCGAACTTGCCGCCCAGGCCAACCTTCGGCGCGCGCCAGGCGAACAGCATAAGCGAACCGCCGATGACCGTTACCAAGAAGGCTAAGATGAACACTCCACGGGCCGGATCCGTGGCAAAAGCATGGACAGAAGTGATCACACCCGAGCGAACCAGGAACGTGCCGAGCAACGATAAGGAAAACGCGATGATGGCGAGCATCACTGTCCAACTCTTGAAGCTGCCACGTTTTTCCGTGACCGCGAGTGAGTGCATCAGCGCTGTGCCCACCAACCAGGGCATGAACGAGGCGTTTTCCACCGGGTCCCAAAACCACCAGCCGCCCCAGCCCAGTTCGTTGTACGCCCACCAACTGCCGAGCATGATGCCGATGGTGAGGAAGCACCACGCCGCCGTGGTCCAGGGCCGCGACCAGCGCGCCCAAGCGGCGTCAAGCTGGCCGCTTAACAGCGCCGCAATGGCAAACGAAAAGGCGACGGAGAATCCCACGTAGCCCATGTAAAGCATCGGCGGATGGATCACCATGCCGGGATCTTGCAGCAGTGGATTCAAATCGCGCCCGTCCATGGCTTGCGGCAACAGGCGCAGGAACGGATTCGAGGTCAGCAGCATAAATAATAAAAATCCAATGCTGATGAGCCCCATCACGGCGAGCACGCGCGCGACCATGGCCTGCGGCAACTTGCGGCTGAACACCGTGACCGCTAGCATCCAAATTGTCAGCATCAGCGACCACAACAACAGCGATCCCTCGTGGGATCCCCAGGTGGCGGCGAAGCGGTATTGAACGGGCAGGTGCGAGTTGGAGTTGGATGCGACGTTGAGCACAGAAAAATCGTTGTTAACAAACGAGTAGGCGAGGCAAGCAAAGGCAATAGCGACGAATACAAATTGCCCCTGCGCCGCTGGCCGGGCAACGGCCATGAAGCGCGCGTTGCCGGTGGCCGCACCGATCAACGGCAGTGTTGATTGAATGAGCGCAATACCCAGCGCAACGATGAGGGCGAAGTGTCCAAGTTCTGGAATCATAGCAATTATTATACCCGCAAGGCAGCGGCGTCCCCGACCGTGCCAAAAACGAACCGTTTGACAAATGTTTGTTGCAATGCAACAATCGCGTCTTGCCGTAATTTGTCCTCAAAATTTACCAGCGCGGGCCCTGGGTATATCATGATGCTTATCCAGTCGTTACTAATCGCTGAGTTCTCAGGAGAAGCACCATGAAGTCACAAGCAGCGCCGTTGCAATTTGATACGTTGGTCAAACAATTTACCTCTGCGAATCAGGTGTTGCTGGAGAACTGGCAAAGCAAGTTGAATCTACACCCTCCTAGCGAAATCGGCGACGCTTACCAAAAATTCGTCGCCGCGCTGGCACCCCAGAGCGAGCAGTTAGCGTCGCTGCAAAAAGATTACTACACCAAACAGTTTGAGTTGTGGCAAAGCTATTTGGGCCAAACCGCCACCATCGCAAAATCAGGAGAAACGGAAAAGGGCGATAAGCGTTTCAGCGCGGCGGAATGGTCTGAACTGCCGCTGTTTGATTACGTTAAACAGTCCTATCTGCTGGCTTCAAAATGGTTGACCGACACCGTTGAACAAACACAACTCGAAGCGCCAGCCAAGCAAAAAATGCGTTTCTTCGCAAAGCAATATATCGACGCCATGTCGCCAACGAATTTTCTGGCAACCAATCCTGAAGTCCTCAAGCTCGCGATGGAAAGCAACGGCGAAAGTTTAGTTGCCGGGCTGAAGAATTTGATGGAAGACATTGAGAAGGGTCGTATCTCGATGACCGACGAATCGCAGTTCGCTGTCGGCAAGAATATCGCAACAACCCCTGGCGCGGTGGTGTTTGAAAACGAATTGATCCAACTGATCCAGTACGCGCCGACGACTAAAACCGTCCACGTATTACCGCTATTGCTGGTGCCGCCGTGTATCAACAAGTTCTACATCATGGATCTGGAACCGGAAAATTCCCTGGTGCGCTACGCGCTAGATCAAGGCAACACGGTGTTCTTGGTGTCATGGCGCAACGCCAAAGAAGCCCAACAAAACTTAGGCTGGGACGACTATCTTGAGCAGGGCGTGTTGAAGGCCATCGAGGTCACGCAAAATATCGGCAAGAGCGGGAAGATCAACATCCTGGGTTTTTGTGTCGGTGGTACGTTGGTTTCCGCCGCGCTGGCGGTGCTCGCCGCTCGCAAACAAAACCCCGTGGCTAGTTTAACGCTGATGACGACGCTGTTGGAGTTCAGCGATGTGGGGGAGATTGGCTCCTACATTGACGAAGCGGGCGTTCGCCAGCGTGAGCAACAAGTCAAGAACGGTGGGCTGGTGTCGGGTAAAGAATTGGCGTTGGCGTTTTCGAGCCTGCGCGCCAACGATCTGATTTGGCAATATGTGGTCAACAATTACCTCAAAGGCAAAACGCCGGACGCATTCAATTTGCTGTATTGGAACAGCGATGCGACCAACCTGCCGGGCCCGATGTACGCCTATTATCTGCGTCACTTTTATTGGCAGAATGAGTTCATCCAGCCCGGCAAACTCCACATGTGCGGTGAAAAAATCGACCTTGGGAAAGTGGACGTGCCGAGTTACGTTTTCGCAGCGAAAGAGGATCACATCGTGCCCTGGAAAAGTGGCTACGCTTCTGCGCGGTACCTTGGCGGCAAGCATGAATTCGTGCTCGGCGCAAGCGGCCATATTGCTGGCGCGATCAATCCCGCGTCGAAAAATAAACGCAATTATTGGGCGGGCGGCAAGCCGGGTGCGGACGCCGATGCTTGGCTGGAATCCGCTCAGGCCGTCCCCGGCAGTTGGTGGACCCATTGGAACCAATGGTTGAAGAAGCAGGCGGGGCGCTCTGTTCCGGCCAGGGCTAAGTTGGGCAATACAAAATATAAGGCGATCGAGGCAGCACCCGGTCGTTACGTAATGGAACGTTGTGATTGACCTATGATTAATTGGGAGAGGAAAAAATGGCACAAAGAATTGCACTGGTAACAGGCGGAATGGGCGGTTTGGGCGAGGCGATTTGTACGCGCTTGGCGGATCAGGGCTATAAAGTGGCGCTAACTTATTCGCCGAATCGTAGCGGCGCGAAGGAATGGGTCGAGGAGATGGCAAAGCATGGTTATGAGTTCCACGCCTATCAAGTGGATGTGAGCGATTTTGATTCCTGCCAGAAATTGATAGAGCAGGTGAAAGCGGAAGTCGGCAACGTCGACGTGCTGATCAACAACGCCGGCATTACCAAAGACACCACGTTTAAGAAAATGACCAAAGTTGATTGGGAAGCGGTGGTTAACACCAACCTGAACAGCGTGTTCAATATGTCTAAGCCCGTGGTTGACGGCATGGTGGAGCGCGGCTGGGGACGGGTCATCAATATTTCGTCGGTGAACGGGCAAAAAGGCGCATTCGGCCAGACCAACTATTCCGCCGCCAAGGCAGGCATGCACGGTTTCACTAAGGCACTGGCGCAGGAAGTCGCGCGTAAAGGCGTGACGATCAACACCGTTTCGCCCGGCTATATCGGGACCAAGATGGTGATGGCGATTCCGAAAGAAGTGCTCGACACCAAGATCATTCCGCAGATTCCCGTGGGCCGTTTGGGTAAGCCGGAAGAGGTCGCTGGGCTGATTGTCTACCTGGCGTCTGACGAAGCGGCGTTCGTGACGGGCGCCAATATTTCCATCAACGGCGGTCAGCATATGTATTGATCTCTGGCCTGCAAGCCAATACGGGCGCGGTTCTTCAGGGCAATAGCCTGGACAGGCGCGCTGGAATTGACTACTGGCGCGATGGTATTTTAAAATTCTAACGCTCCGCCTTCATGCGGGGCGTTTCTTTTACAGGCAGTCAGTTGATACAATCGTGGTTGTCTCCAAGATTCCGGCACGGCAGGATATGACCAAACGCGTGATGAAGCGACGCTCGAAGAAAATTGGCCTCCCGCCGGGCGCGTTGGTCTACCTCGGCGACAAGCGCAACGCAGCGACGACAATCACGTTATTCGACTATGATGAGAGCCACTGCGCCGAGCGCGTGGTGCCACAGGTCGAGGAGTGTGCGCCGTTCAAGGAACTGGACACCGTCACCTGGATCAATATCGACGGCATTCAGCAAATCGACGTTCTGGAAAAAATCGGCAAGCTATTCGCGCTGCATCCGCTGGTGCTCGAGGATATTCTCAACACCGATCAGCGCCCCAAAGTAGAAGACCACGACAGTTATCTTTATGTCGTGCTCAAGATGCTGTCTTACAACGAGGCGCAGCAAGAGATCGCCGTCGAGCAACTAAGCCTCATCCTCGGCGACAATTTTGTCATCTCGTTTCAGGACAAACCGGGCGATGTGCTCGATCCGCTACGTGAGCGTATTCGTCACGCCAAGGGCCGCATCCGCAAGTTGGGGGCGGATTATCTGTTGTACGCTATTCTCGATGAAGTGATCGACCATTATTTCACGGTGCTGGAAAAGCTCGGTGAGAAGGTGGAAGAAGTGGAAGACGTGGTTGCGATCAATCCCAAGCAAGACACGCTGCAGAAAATCCATCGCCTGAAGCGCGAGACGATACTACTGCGCAAGGCCGTGTGGCCGTTGCGCGAACTCCTCAGTAGCTTGCGCCATGACGATACGCCGCTCATTAAGCAATCCACGTCGATTTATTTGCGCGATTTGCATGATCACGTGGCGCAAATCATCGACGGGGTGGAAGCCTACCGCGATATGCTGTCCAGCATGCTCGACGTTTACATGTCGAGCCTAAGCAATCGTACCAATGGCGTGATGAAAGTGCTGGCGCTATTCTCTGCGATTTTCATGCCGCTGACGTTTATAACCGGGATTTTCGGTATGAATTTCAAGGATTTTCCCGAGTTAAACTGGAAATACGGCTTTCAGGGCACGGTGATTTTGATGATCGTGCTAGTGGTCGTCATGGTGTTGTTTTTTAGGCGGCGCAAGTGGCTCTAAATGCCCCGCGTGCAGTCTCAATGTGGGTTAGCCGCATGCCATGCCGTGCTATAATCTCGCGCTGAAATTGAACACTGGTTTAGCCAACAGAATTGTTTTTTTGGAGTGATTGAAGAGTGAAAACGAAAATATTCTCGCGCATGGCTATCAGCAAATGGCTCGCCGCCGGTGCGCTCAGCGCGTTGTCGGCGACCGCCTGGGCCGATGGAGATGCCGCTGTGGGGCAAAAGAAAAACCATAGCTGCTCCGGCTGTCATGGTATCGTGGGTTGGCGCGCTGCTTTTCCAGAGGTGTACCGCGTGCCCAAGCTAGGCGGACAACATCCCACAGCCATCGTCGCCGCGTTGAAGGCCTACAAATCCGGCGAGCGTCAGCACGGCACGATGCAGGCCATCACGGCGACGTTGTCTGAGCAAGACATGGCGGATCTGGCGGCCTACTATGGCGCCGCGGCCCCGAAATAATCGCGACAAGGATCAAACACAATGACTCACACAATTAAAGCACTGCTGGCGATCGCGGCGCTGGCACTCGTGTCACAAGCGCAAGCAGGCGATGCAGCAGCCGGCAAGAAAAAAGCGGTGGAAGTTTGCGCAGCCTGTCACGGCCCGGACGGCAACAGCCCCGTTCCCGATTTTCCCCGTCTAGCGGGGCAGTATGAGGACTATATCGTCGCCTCGCTGAAGAAATACAAAAACGGCAAACGCACCAACCCCATCATGGCGGGCATGGCGGCCACGTTGTCGGAAGAAGATGTCAAAAACGTCGCAGCATATTTTTCCCAGCAGACTGGCCTGAACTTCAAGCACTAGCCGCAATGCAGGTCAGGTAGCTAGTTGCATCGGGTGGTGTGCCGCTGCGCTGAGCCTGCCATAGTGTTTCCCCCAAACACTCCATAATTTTGTGCCTGGCCTCGTGATCCGAGGCCAGTTTTGCTTTGAGCCGCGCGAATTCGGCGGCAATGCCCGGTGGCTGATCGATCGCCAATTGCTCGGCGATCGCGACATGCATGCTCAAGTGCAAAAATGGGTTCACATCACTCATTTCCGGTGAATAATCTTTGTCGACAAATTGTTCCGGATGCTCTAATTCGCGGTGATATTCCGGATGGGCAATGGCGGCTTCGATAATCACCGTTTCGATGCCGCTGAGTGATTCCTGCCGTTGATATTTCTGCCAGGTAGCAATGAAAAATTGCCGCGCTTCCGCGCGAGTCGGATTAAACATTCAGACAGTTTTGCTTTTATATTCGCACAAATCGTGAATGACACAGTGCGGGCATTCGGGCTTGCGCGCTTTACACACGTAGCGCCCGTGCAAGATGAGCCAGTGGTGCGCCCCGTGGCGAAACGGCTCCGGCACATGACGCAACAGTTTTTGCTCGACTTCGAGCACATTTTTTCCGGGCGCGAGGCCGATCCGGTTCGACAATCGAAAAATATGCGTGTCCACCGCCATGGTCGGCTGGCCGAAGGCCACATTCAGAATCACGTTCGCGGTCTTGCGTCCTACGCCGGGAAGTTGTTCGAGCAGCTCGCGATTCGCTGGCACTTCGCCGCCATGATTTGCAATCAACAGCCGGCAGGTTTCGATAATGTGTTTCGCCTTGGAACGAAACAGGCCGATGGATTTGATATATTCAATTAAGCCGTCCACCCCCAGCGCTAATATTTTCAGCGGCGTATTGGCGCGCTTGAACAACCGACCTATGGCGAGGTTGACGCTTTTGTCCGTGGCTTGGGCCGACAGGATCACTGCGATCATCAATTCAAACGGCGTGTTGTATTCGAGTTCGGAGCGCGGATCGGGATTTGCGGCGCTCATGCGCTCAAAAATACCCCGTCGCTTAGCCGTATTCACCTTGGCTGGTGGCGGATGTTGCCCGGAGAGCCGCGCCAGATGCGATTCTTCAGGGCAAGCAACAGGCCGAGGATAATCAACGCGCCCGGCGCCATCCCCGCGAGAATAAAGCTGTAATGTTTCGGTAAGGGGTGCCAGAGCCAACGTTTAGCACCCGGGCCAAACAGCATTTCAGCCCCGGCAAACAGCGAACCACGAGCGACAAATTCTCGCACTGCGCCCAATAGCGCGAGCGCGATGATGACCTTAACGCTGAGGATCAGCACGTCTTTCAAGACCGTCATGGGCGATTGTTGAAACGCAAACTCCAGGCCGCGCGTGAAGATTAAACTATTCGCCGCGACTAAGGAAATGAACACTCCCAATGCTGCATATAGCGCAAAGATGTACGCGGCCAAATTCATCTGCAGCAAGGTCGTCAGTAGCGCACTCACCGTGAGCAAAAACGGTATTCGCCAAGTAAGCGCGATGCGCTGGCGCAACAACGAGCAAGCGAGGCAAGTGAACACAAAAACCAATGCGATGATGATGCCGATGCTCAAACCTTTGACCAACGTCGTCGCAACGGCGAACGCGGGGAATAGCCCGAGCAGGGCAAGGCTGATGCTGCCGGGGATGTTAAAAACGGAGGGTGTTTGCGCAGACATTACAAAAATATTATCAAGTAAATAGCTAAGACCTAAGTCTAGGGGCAATCGAGAAATTCGACAAGCCAGCGTATAATTTGGACACTTCAAACAAAACTGATAAACACCATGCGCTTTTCCGGAACCGATACCTACGTCGCGACCGACGATTTGATGTTGGCGGTCAATGCTTCCATCACGTTGCAACGTCCGCTGTTGATCAAGGGCGAGCCCGGCACCGGCAAGACCTTGCTGGCGGAAGAGGTCGCGCGCGCGCTCAACAAGCCGATGTACGAGTGGCACGTGAAATCCACCACCAAGGCGCAGCAAGGTTTGTACGAGTATGACGCGGTGTCGCGGTTGCGCGACTCGCAGCTTGGCGACGGCCGCGTACACGACATCGGTAACTACATCGTCAAAGGCAAATTGTGGGAGGCGTTCGACTCCGAGCAGCAATCCGTAGTGCTGATCGATGAGATCGATAAGGCCGACATCGAATTTCCCAACGACTTGCTGCGCGAGTTGGATCGCATGGAATTCTACGTCTACGAAACCCGCCAGATGGTCAAGGCGCGCCACCGGCCCATCGTGTTCATTACCAGCAACAATGAGAAAGAATTGCCCGACGCGTTTTTGCGCCGCTGTTTTTTCCATTACATTCGCTTTCCTGACAAAGACACGATGCAGCAAATCATCGACGTGCACTATCCGGGCATCAAAAAAGAATTGGTCAAACAGGCGCTGGAAGTATTTTTCGACATACGCGATGTGCAAGGCCTGAAGAAAAAACCATCGACGTCGGAATTGCTCGATTGGCTCAAGCTCCTGCTCGCAGAAGATATTCCGCTCGATGCGCTCAAGTCTCAAGACTCCGGCAAGATCATTCCCCCGCTACATGGCGCCCTGCTGAAAAACGAGCAAGACGTGCATCTATTCGAGCGACTGGTATTTTTGTCGCGCCGTGCCAGGTGAAACGTAGGGTGGGTCAAGCAAAGCGGACCCACCGATCCGCCCCATGCTAATTGACTTCTTCTTCACGCTAAAAAAAGGCGGCGTCCCCTGCACGATCCGCGAGTTTCTAAACTTGCTCGATGGCCTCAATCAACATGTGATCTACGGCAGTGTCGATGATTTTTATCATCTGTCGCGGGTTTGCTTGGTAAAAAATGAAGCGCACTTCGATCGTTTCGATCGCGCGTTCGCGGAATATTTTAAAGGCGTAGAAAAACTCGACGATATTTTCGGCAAAGAGATTCCCGAGGAATGGCT
>JBDSJK010000371.1:0-3289 GCA_039917535.1 Burkholderiales bacterium | reverse complement strand
CCAGCAGCGAGATTGTGCGCAACCTGTTTAGTGCGGCGCCGGTCTGTCTCGCCTATGGCTTTTTTCATCGACTCGGTGATCTTATCGGCATACAAAATCGCGGTGCCGTTCAAGTGTCGCGCCGCCCGGCCTATGGTCTGGATCAACGAGCGCTCAGAACGCAGGAATCCTTCTTTGTCCGCGTCGAGTATGGCCACCAGCGACACTTCCGGCAAATCGAGTCCCTCGCGCAATAAGTTAATGCCGACCAAGACGTCGAACAGTCCCAAACGTAAGTCACGGATAATTTCTACCCGCTCCACCGTCTCGATATCGGAATGCAGATAGCGCACCTTGACGCCGTGCTCGGAAAGATAGTCCGTCAGATCTTCCGCCATGCGCTTCGTCAACGTAGTCACCAAGACACGTTCATTTACTCCGACCCGTAATTTGATCTCGGACAAGAGATCGTCCACCTGATGGGACGCGGGACGCACTTCAATGCGCGGATCAACCAAACCCGTGGGCCGCACCAATTGTTCAACCACTTGCCCGGCGTGCTCAGCTTCGTAAGTCGCGGGGGTGGCGGAAACGAACACGGTTTGACGCAACATGCCCTCGAATTCATCGAAGCGCAGCGGCCGATTGTCCAGTGCCGACGGCAAACGAAAGCCATAGTTAACTAGATTTTCCTTCCGCGCGCGGTCACCCTTGTACATGCCGCCCATCTGCGGGACGCTAACGTGGGATTCATCGATAATCATCAACGCATTTTTCGCCAAATAGTCGATCAACGTCGGTGGTGGTTGTCCCGCAGTGCGCCCCGACAGCGGCCGTGAATAGTTTTCGATGCCCTTGCAAAAACCGATCTCGTTCAACATCTCCAAATCGAAACGCGTGCGTTGTTCGATCCGCTGCGCTTCGACCAATTTGCCCTCGCTGACGAAGGTCTCGATCCGCTCGCGCAGTTCTTGTTTGATGAACTCAATCGCGCGCAAGGTGGTATCCCGCGGCGTGACGTAATGACTCGACGGATAAACCGTAAAGCGCGATAGACGGCGCTGAATCTGACCCGTGAGCGGATCGAACAAATCTAAGCGCTCCACTTCATCGTCGAACAAACTGATGCGCAGCGCCGTCTCCGCGTGCTCCGCGGGGAACACGTCCAACACGTCGCCACGCACGCGGAACGTGCCACGCTTGAAATCTATTTCATTGCGCTGATATTGCATTTCCGTTAGGCGCTTGATGATGTCACGCTGAGAAATCTTCTCTTTCTCGCGCACATGCAGAATCATGCCGTGATAATCAACCGGATCGCCGATCCCGTAGATGCACGACACTGTCGCAACGATCACGGTGTCATCGCGCTCGAGTAACGATTTCGTCGCCGACAAACGCATCTGCTCGATGTGCTCATTGATGCTTGAATCTTTCTCGATGTACAAATCCCGCGACGGCACATAGGCTTCCGGCTGATAATAATCGTAATAGGAAACGAAATACTCTACGGCGTTTTCCGGAAGGAATTCACGCATCTCCGAATAAAGCTGCGCGGCCAGCGTTTTATTGGGTGCAAGAATCAGCGCCGGCCGGCCGAGGCGTGCGATGACGTTGGCCATGGTGTAGGTCTTACCCGAACCCGTGACGCCGAGTAGCGTCTGGAACGCGAGCCCATCCTCAATGCCCTCGACGAGTTTGTCGATGGCCGCCGGCTGATCACCGGCCGGCGGGAACGGCTGATGCAGCTTAAAGGGACTGTTCGGGAACGTAACGATCACTGATATAATTTCATCCGTAAAACAGCATATTTTAGCCCATTCCCCGTAGCTATTATATTAATCTGCCACCAAGGAGTTGAAGTTGGAATTGTCTCGCCGCGTACAAGCCATTAAACCCTCGCCCACTCTCGCCGTCACGGCTCGCGCCGCCAAGCTCAAAGCGGAAGGCAAAGACGTCATCGGCCTCGGTGCTGGAGAACCGGATTTCGATACGCCGCAGCACATCAAAGATGCGGCCATCGCGGCAATTAACAAGGGCTTCACCAAATACACGCCGGTCGGCGGCACCCCTAGTTTGAAGCAAGCCGTCATCGCAAAATTCAAGCGCGACAACGGCCTCGATTACACGGCGAAACAAATTCTTGTTTCCGTCGGCGGCAAGCAGAGTTTTTTCAATTTGTGCCTGGCGATCATCAATCCGGGGGACGAAGTCATCGTGCCCGCGCCGTATTGGGTGTCTTATCCCGACATTGTGCTGATTGCCGAAGGCAAGCCGGTGACCGTCGAATGCGGTATCGAACAAGGTTTCAAAATGTCGCCCGCGCAACTGAAAACCGCGATCACGCCAAAAACCAAAATGGTCGTGATTAACAGCCCGAGCAACCCCACTGGCGCGATGTATTCCGCCACGGAATTAACGGCGCTAGGTGAAGTGTTGCGTGCGCATCCGCACGTACTCGTTGCCACCGACGACATGTACGAACATGTGCGCCTGAGCGACGAAAAATTCGCGAATATTTTGAACGTCTGCCCGGATCTGTATCCGCGCACCATGACGCTCAACGGTGTGTCGAAAGCCTATTCCATGACCGGCTGGCGCATCGGCTATTGCGGCGGGCCAGAGAACATCATCACCGCCATGGAAAACGTGCAGTCGCAAAGTACATCAAATCCAACTTCTATTTCCCAAGTCGCGGCGGAAGCGGCGTTGAACGGCGATCAATCCTGCATCGCGCCGATGGTGAAGGCATTCAAAGAACGCCACGCCTTTGTCGTCGAGACGTTTAACAAAATGCCGGGGGTCCACTGCATCCCGGCGGGCGGTGCGTTCTACGCGTTTCCTGACATGCGCAACGCGATTCAGTCGCTAGCGCAACGCGGCGTGGTCAAAGCGGCGAACGATTTGGCTTTCAGCGAATATCTACTGGAAAAAAGCGGCGTGGCGGTGGTGCCGGGGTCCGCCTTCGGCGCGGAAGGTTACATCCGGATTTCATTTGCGACCTCGATGGAAAACCTCAAGAAAGCCTTAGCACGTATCCATCAAGCTATCATTTAACATCTAGGCAGCCTGGAGAGCCAATACCAGAGGGCTCTCCAGGCATGCCGTGCCACGAGGCAGTATCACATGGCTCCTGGCATGATGGATTAGTGAGTAGTTGCCGAGCAAGTTGCGGAGGTATTGTCAATTAAAGTTAGCAGTGATGTAATGACTTGATGAAACCCGATCCTCTGTATTTTCGCCATCGCTTCCCGGTTGAAATCATCCGCTACGCGGTCTGGTTATATTACCGCTTTTCACTGAGCCTTCG
>JBDSJK010000370.1:0-13010 GCA_039917535.1 Burkholderiales bacterium | reverse complement strand
TAGCCTAAGCGAGCTTTTGCCTTCGTGATGTCGGCTTGAGAATGGCGTACATCGCCGGGGCGGAAGTCTTCATAGACAGGCTGGTAGGATTGCAAGTGCGGGAATCGCCCAACTAACAGTGCCCGTTGCGCCTCAAACAGTTCGTTCAGCGTGGTGCGATCATTTATGGCTACATTGTAAATTTCGTTGATTGCTTCCGGGTTAGTTGTCAGCGCTGACAACACATTAGCCTGTACCACATTGTCCACGTAGCAAAAGTCTCGGCTTGTTTCGCCGTCGCCGTTGATGATCAATGGTTCCTCCTTGATCATCGCGGCAATCCACTTTGGAATCACCGCCGCATACGCACCGTCCGGATCTTGCCGTGGACCGAAGATGTTGAAGTAGCGTAGACCGACGGTTTCCATACCGTAGCAGCGCGCAAATACGTCTGCGTAAAGTTCATTGACGTATTTCGTTACGGCATAGGGCGACAACGGTTTGCCGATTTGATCTTCCACTTTAGGCAGCGCTGGATGATCGCCATAGGTAGAACTGGAGGCCGCGTACACAAAACGTTTCACTTTTGCATCGCGCGCCGCCACCAACATGTTAACGAACCCGCTCACATTACTTTGGTTGCTCAAGATCGGGTCTTCGATCGAGCGCGGCACCGATCCTAATGCAGCGTGATGCAATACAAAATCGACCTGGTTACAGGCCTGAACGCACGTGGCAAGACCGCAGATATCGCCTCGGATAAAGCTGAAGTTGCGCCAGGCCTGTTCGCCTATAAGAGCTTGTACTTGATCGAGATTATGCTGGTGGCCGGTAGCAAA
Source organism: Burkholderiales bacterium (assembly GCA_039917535.1). GTDB lineage: Bacteria > Pseudomonadota > Gammaproteobacteria > Burkholderiales > JALYOK01 > JBDSJK01. The sequence continues at coordinate 12,192 of JBDSJK010000370.1, read as the reverse complement.
ATTGTCCAAGCCGACCACGGTTTGGTTGAGGCGCAATAACGCCTCGACCAAATTAGAACCTATAAATCCCGCCGCGCCTGTTACCAGCCAGCGGTAGCGTTGGCTGTGGAGTTTCTTGATGATATTGTCGTATTCGCTCATTGTCCCGTCCATCAAACCGATTAGAGGCGCCAAAGATGCAGACCCGCATCTTTAATTGCAGCCGGATCAAAAAGGCATTTAACGTCAATGAAGCAACCACCGGCCTTCACTTTTGTCTGATAGTCGCTAATCGGCCGTGATAGAAAATCCTTGTGAGCCACGGCGGCAACAATCGCGTCGGCCTTGGGCAGATCATCCCACGCGCACAACGTGACCCCGTATTCGTGCTTTGCCTCCGCTGCTTCTGCCATTGGGTCATGCACGTGTATGTCCGCGCCATAGGACTGCAACTCATTGATGATATCGATGACCTTGGAATTGCGTAGATCAGGGCAATTTTCCTTAAAGGTGAGGCCAAGCACGTTGATCTTGGCGCCTTTTACGGGTGAGCCCGCGTTGATCATTTTTTTGATAGTTTGCTCGGCGATGTGCTTGCCCATGCTGTCGTTGATGCGCCTACCCGCTAGAATTACCTGGGGTATATAGCCAAGCATTTCGGCTTTGTGCGTCAAGTAATAGGGGTCGACGCCGATGCAATGGCCGCCCACCAAGCCGGGACGGAACGGCAGGAAATTCCACTTGGTGCCGGCCGCTTTTAACACTTCGAGTGTATCGATGCCAATTCGCTCAAAAATCAGCGCGAGCTCGTTCATCAGTGCGATATTTAGATCACGCTGGGTGTTCTCAATCACCTTGGCTGCCTCGGCCACCTTAATACTCGAGGCACGGTGGACGCCAGCCGTGATCACACTTTCGTAAAGTTGTGCTACTTTTTCTAGGGTTTCCGCATTGTCGCCGGAGACGACCTTGAGTATTCTGGTTAACGTGTGTTCTTTGTCACCAGGGTTAATGCGCTCGGGTGAATAGCCGACGTGAAAATCTTTCATCCATTTCATGCCGGAACATTTTTCCAGTACGGGAACACACACTTCCTCAGTGGCGCCCGGGTAAACGGTAGATTCATAGACCACGGTGGCGCCGCGTTTCATGTGCTTGCCTACGCTGGTACTGGATCCTATCAACGGCGAGAAGTCAGGTTTATGGGCAACGTCAACAGGCGTGGGCACGGCGACGATGATGTAGTCAGCTTTCGCGAGTTGTGCGGGATCGGTTGTTACCGACAGGTGTTTCGCAGCTTGGAGGTCGGTGGAACTCACCTCGCGGGTAGGATCCACAAACCGTTTGTAACTCTCGACTTTTTCGGTCGAGAGATCAAAACCAATGGTCTCACGTTTTTTTCCGAACTCGACTGCCAACGGTAAGCCCACATAACCCAGTCCGACAACGGCGACAACACTCATGCAAATTCCTCTTTTTTGATGTTGGGTGACATTTTCCGCTCAGTGGCATCGATAGAGCAGCAAACTGCGACTAGAATAGAACTTGCTGATCAAGTTGTGATGGGCCATCGCGCAATGCAACGCGCCGATACCGCGGAAATTCGACAATAATGCCTCTATGATAGAGCATCGCCAGATTAATAAAAGGATAAATTATGCAGCGTAGTATCATGCCTTTGTTGTTTCAACACGCTGTTTTTCAAGCAATTTCTGCGCTATTGCTCGGAACCTTAGCTTTCGCGCTTCCGGCACAAGCCGATTTGGCTCAGACGATTGATAAGATCAGGCCATCCATCGTGGGCGTGGGCACTTACCAGAGAACCCGTAGTCCCGCGGTTGCTGTGCTGGGCACGGGCTTCGCCGTGGGCGATGGTCAGTACGTCATCACGAATGCTCATGTGACACCGGCATTTTTGAATACCGAAAAAAAGGAAGCCCTTATTGTACTCGTGGGTCGGGGTCGCGAGGTTCAGTCAAGGGAAGCGGAAGAAGTCGCCCAGGATCTGGATCATGATATTGCCCTGCTCAAAATCAAGGGTGTGCCCCTGCAGCCGCTAGTGCTGGGTGATGCCTCGACCGTTAGAGAGGGTCAGGAGTTTGCTTTTACCGGGTTCCCAATTGGCGCGATACTTGGCCTGTATCCGGTAACCCACAAAGCCATGGTATCTGCCCTTACGCCCATTGTGATCCCTGGGCAAGGTTCTCGCGAACTAGATGTGAAATCCGTTACGCGGTTACGCAATTCCTTCGATGTGTTTCAGCTTGATGCGACCGCCTATCCCGGTAACAGTGGGAGTCCGTTATATAACCTGGAAACAGGACAGGTGATCGGCGTACTGAACATGGTCTTCGTCAAGGAAACAAAGGAGCGAGTGCTGTCGGACCCGAGTGGCATCGCCTACGCAATCCCGGTTAATTATATCAACGCTTTGCTAAGTCGTGCAGGCGTTAAACAATGACGGGCTAGGTTGCCCGACCATAAATGTCACCGAAGCGCACAATGTCGTCCTCTTCGAGATAAGCGCCGGTTTGTATCTCTATAATTTGTAATGCTATCTTCCCAGGATTTTCGAGGCGATGGCGATGGGTCTTGGGGATATAGGTTGACTCGTTTTCTTCGAGAAAGATTTCCTGATCGCCATTGGTGATTTTTGCCGTTCCAGCGATTACGACCCAATGTTCTGAACGGTGATAATGCATCTGCATTGACAGCTTTTGTCCCGGATTGACAACAATCCGCTTGATCTTATAAAACTTGCCTTCTTCAAGAATGGTATAACTGCCCCAAGGTCGAGTAACCGTGAGGTGCGTCTCGGTTAAATGGGGATGTCGCTCCTTGACTTTGGCAACCAGTTGCTTTAAGTCGGCAACCTGCTCGAGGGGGCATACCAGCGTCGCATCTCTGGTCTGCACTACGGCAATGTTCTGCAAGCCCATGGTTGCAACGGTGCCGTGTTCGGCCCAAAGTAAGTTATTGTTGGATTGGACCGTGAGCACGTCGCCCTCAATCATATTGCCGTTGTTGTCTTTTTCCCGCTGCTGATAAATCGCTTCCCAGCTACCCAAATCGTTCCAGCCCATCGTCACGGGTACAACGGCGATATTGGCTGTATATTCTAAGATACCGTAGTCGATGGACAAATCGGGTAACGCACCATAGGATTTCTGGGTCGCCGTCGGACTCTCGCTTTCGCTTAGCAGCAACGCAGCTTCGTAGATCGCCGGTTGCAGTGTCCTAAGCGTGTTCATGAAGGTATCGGCGCGGAAAACGAACATGCCACCGTTCCAGTAGTGGCTACCCTGAGCGATGAGCTTGGCTGCGGTCTCCGCGTTCGGCTTTTCTACAAAGCGGACAACTCTACGTACCGGCAAACGCTGGGTGGAATCTAGCACTAAATTCTCGCCGCCTTGAATGTAGCCATAACCCGTTGCGGGTTCGGTGGGCTGCATTCCAAAAAGTGCAATATAGCCAAGTTGAGCGGCTGATTCAGCTGCCTGCCAGGCTGCATGGAAAGCATTTGTATCGGCAACCGCGTGATCCGACGAAAAGACCCCGATAATTGCCGCGGGATCCCGTTTCGCGATTCTGGCCGTAGCCCAAGCGATGGCGGGGAGCGTGTTGCGGCCTATGGGTTCAGCCAGCACATTGTCAGCAAGGGAAGCGTCGACGGCATGTAACTGTCCGGCGACCTCGAAACGATGATCGGCATGGGTTACAGTAAAGATAGAACTTCCTGCCACAAGAGGCAAAAGCCTTCGCATCGTATCCTGCAACAAGGTTTCTTCACCGTTGAGCGGTAATAACTGCTTGGGCATGCCGGCCCGAGAGAGAGGCCACAACCGGGTCCCGGAACCACCCGCCAATACAACCGCATGGCGGTGTAGGTCTGGATCAAACTGAGTGTCCGCAAGGGACGGGTCTGCGACGGAATTCATTTGTCTAAGGCCTTTCGAAAGCGGGGTTAGCTATTGTAGACTAGCTAGAGCCGCTTTCCAGTGCGCTTGGAGCCAGAGTATTCATCGGACTGGAATTACTCCCATTTGCCCACTTTCTGAAGTTGATTTTTTAGACCAACCAAGGGAAAGCCACGCTCATAGGCCTTCTTAGCATACTCACGTGCCTTATCATAGTTCTTCATATCCACATACAGTAGGCCCATGTTGTAGTAGAGATTGGCATTGTACTTAAGAAGTACCTCGGCTTTTTGATACTGCGGCAGGGCTTCGTTGTATTTCTTTGTTTGGCTCAAATAATTGCCATAAACCATGCGCACAACGCCGTCTTCCGGCCGCCATCGAATCGCTCGATCGAACCAACATTCCATGGTGTAGGTTGAGCCTAAGGGCCTGGGTTTGTTATCTTTAATAGCCAGCCTCGCCATGGAGGCTAGGGCGCGATGATGATTTGGAAAGGCCATCAGCACGTAATCAAGATCGTCGATCAACCGTCCAGTATTTCCTTTGGCAAGATTTTCCACCGCGCGCGTGAAATGGAAGCGCTCAACAATAGGCAATTTTTGGCGATAGTGATCCGGATTGGTATAGTCAAACGGACCATATGCGCCATGGCGATCCAGTTCGCCGCAGGCTTCATAATCTGCCGCGAACACATGGCAAGGAAAAATGGCAGCGAGTAGTAAAACAGGTAAGAAAAAGATTTTCATTATAGTACTCAATCAAAATTGAATAAGTGTCAAAGGTTAGTTCGTTTGACCCTGTGGCCAGCATTTAGTGCCGTTCAGGGTTCTGATCAAAAAAGGCCACTCTTTCTGCGGGTTATTCTAGCCGATTTGTCTAGCATCGAAAATTCCAGCTATCCTCGGACGTATGGAATGAACATACCGCCGCTAAGCAGAAATAAGTCGATGGGGGCCTTGGTCTATTACCTCTTCAAAGACTGCGGCGAGCTCTCGCGTTCGAGAGCGGCGCGAGTGTACATTCGCCGTTTGCCTAGGTACGCCTTTCTGAGAATCATTGGCAATACCAAGTATGAATCGGCGTAATCCGCTTATGATCTCAGCCACGTCCATAATGTTGACGATCCCGTTGACGCCCGCCGAGCGAACTGCCTGCGCAGTATTGCCCACGGGGTCAGTCAAAGCCAATATGGGCTTACCAGCACGAAAATATTCATACAATTTTGCGGGTATTTGGTGGTTGCACATGGCCGCTTGGAATAACAGTAAGCCATCGGCGCACAGCATTTCGCGCAGCGCATCTCGGTATCCGATGGTCGGCGCAAGTCGGACAATATCGCTCAGACCGAACTCGGCTAGCATCGGCTCATACAACGCATCGCTTCCGGTTGCCCTTAAAACAACCTGTAGGCGCTCAGGTGAGATTTCACCGCCCTCCTTCAAGCTGCGTAATGCCGCGAAGAACGGCCTGGGATCTCGTTCTTCGGGATATAAAATGCCGCTATGGATGAGTGTTACTTGTCCCGGTTGGCCAAGGGATTTCGGTACAAAATTCGCTTCAGCGTCGCTGAAATTTTCTTCGTCAAAGCCATTCTCGATTACTGACCAACGGGATTGAGGCTGTTCTGGGTAGCGTTCGGCATACATTTCCAGTGTGCCGGGGGTGGTAAAAACGGCACGGGCACAATGGCGAACCACCGCTTTTTCCAGGCGGCGATGGATGCGCCAAGTGAACGGGTCGCGCGGGTAGCCAGGTTCCGTCATGGAATCACGACAGTCAGCGACCCAAGGTAAACCGCTGAGCCGATGCAAGCTCATGCCGATCAAGTGTGCGGTCGCAATGGGATAGGTCGACATGATTACAGCAGGTCGGTAACGTCGCATCATGGCCATACCCCGCCACACGGCCGCCGGCCACCAGCTTACCCAGCGATCCGGCTGGGCTAGCCATCCAGGATAGCGAGTGCCCACTGCGAGATGTCGTGAGGTATCGAGTCCCCAGGCACGTTCGACGACCATATCCGCCGGGATTTCCGCCATCTGATCCTCACTTACTTGCTCGTAAGCCTTAGGCGAGATTGTGAGTACCATGGGTTCCCAGCCATTTTCTCTCAAGTAGGTGGAGAATTTTAGGGTGCGTTGGATGCCGCTACTGACGCGCACGGGCGGGTAGTGGTAAGCGATAATCAGCGCGCGCGGTTTCATGGTGTCGTCCTGATCGAGTGGTGATCTAGCGTTTACAGATCAAGCGCCATGGTTTCGGAATAGAGATAGTCAATATCCCGATCGGCCAGCGTTGAACTCAGGAAGACCTTTGCGTTGAAGCCAGAGCGGATAACCGACGGCCAAGGTGGTCTACCAATGAAGCGGCATTCAACGTGGGTGCTTACTATGCCGCGCGACAAAAAGTGCGCCGAAAGTCGACGAAAATGCCGATCGAACACATTGCGATCGCTAAGAAAAAGTATATGAGCAGCGGGTAATCCTTTAAAGAGTCTCCATTTATAGATGACGTGGCACCAGTTACTAGGCGTTCCGACCAGCACATGATTCAGCCACGGGAAAACGGCATGATCTCGATAAATTTGTAAGGTGTTATCACTCAGGTTGTTTTCAATATCAGAAGCTCGTGCAATTAGTTTTGAACCGAGACTCAGCCAGGGCAAATTTAGGATCACCGCCTGACGTTCATCGAGCGGACGAAATTTTAAGAATTGCAATACACCACCTACCACCTTGGTGGGCGAAAAATCAGTAAAGTGATAGGCCTTTTGGCCTATGATCGCCATCGCCAAGCGCATACTTTGTTTGCGATAAGCGTTGAGCACGCACCAACTCGTGATGTTGCAGAGCCTCTCTGTTTTGCCATTGATTAGCCGCGAGGCATAGTATGCCCCAATTCCACCGACGATCTTGCCTGCGTCCTTTAACATGAAACCATGGTTTGGCGCGGCCATCCCCCATGATTTCTTTAAGCCCTTGACCCAAGCCTCCTTAGAACGTGAACCCTCAAGATGTGCATTTAGGAACTCGGCAAACTCAGGCAATGCCTCGGCCGTGATTGGTTCGATAAGCGGCTGAGCCATCTCAGTTGTTGTCTACCATTTGCGCAGCCAATCCAGTCCCCAACTGACGACTTGATTACGGTCTACCGCCGAAGAAAAAGTATGATCGGCGTCGACGAAATCATGGCGCGTGATGACTTTGCTGCTCAGTTGTTCCTGCCAACCCGTCGAGCTGCGAACCAGCTCATCAAACTCCCTGGCTATCAGGTCGCGGCCGCTTATGACCAGCAAGATGGGGCCTTTAAATTGGCTAAGACCCGCTAACATCCGATCGGGCAATGGTAAATCTCTGGCCAATTCGGCACTGGATGGGGCTGCAACGTTGGATGTGTTCTTGTTGCTACGCGAGCGCAAGTTGTTCACCAATTTCAGCGCAGAGCCAAGGGATCGCAAGGGGTTGAATTGGAGCGTCAAGACCTTTTTCCAGAAACTCGGCTCCATAAATCGCGCGACATAGTAATGACGTAGAATGGCTTTGGCTTGACCTTCAACGGTTCGCACCCAAGGATTAAGTAGGGCCAGTGCCTTGATGCTTGGATCACGGTAAGCGTAGAAAAGGATGGCCGAGGCTGCGTTACATTCGCCCCACAGCACGATTTCTTCTAGTTCCGGAATCTGTTTTTTAAAGCATTCAACGGCAGCACTGATATCTTGTTCGACGGCGTCAAAATCATGAAATTCACCGTGACTATCACCCCAGCCGCGATAGTCAAAACGAAGCACGGCGTAGCCTTCCTGGGCCATTCTTCGTGCCCATAGTACCAGCTGGCGATGGCCGCCGACGCGATATTGTGGGCCGCCCGCAACGGCCATCAAAATGCCGCGACGTGCTCTCTGCTCTGGACGATGGAGTATGCCAATTAAAGGATCACCTTGGCATTCAAAGCTGATCGCGGATTCGTTCACGTTGGCCACGCGTCTTGTATCCAAGCGGTTGTAGCGGCAAGGGCATCAGGCGAAATTGCACGCTCCGCAACCTGCCAAAAATTGGGTCCGCCAAATAATCGAACATCTACATTCACCTCTTTGCTGCGCCAGGCCCCAATGACTTTTTGACTCGCTGGCGCAGCTTGATCTGCATCGGGGAGCGCTTGTTCGAGCCAAAGCGTGGGCGTTCCCGCGGGAGGTATAAACGAATCTAGTCTCGCGGTATCGAGCGCGGCGGCCAGATCGGGATGAATTTCGTAGCCTGAAACCTCAAGGGGTTTACCAGAGCCAAGATGCTCACGCATGGAGTGGGTGGTCTCCTTCGGCAGGTTGGGCCGCTCCATTTGTGCCGCAATACGCATCCGCAAGAATTGCGTGAAATGTTGTTTGCCGTCAACAACGGGTTGCCAGGCTATGAAAATCGCCTTGTTACCGAGACTTGGCAGTGCCTGTGCCGCAAGGATTGCGCCAAGGCGGATGCCCCAAAGTCCACGACAGCCACCCGTTTGTTGATTGAGCCACGCTATCCCAGCGCCAATGTCCGCTTGCCATCGTGCCCAGTTCGCATCGACATAATCACCGGCGCTGTCACCGGTTCCGTACAAATCAATCAGCAAGGTACCAATTCCCAACTCGGCAAGCGCCTGCGCTTGTAGACTAACCATACTGCGGCAGCGGTTCATTTCTTCATTGAACGGTGGCACGCACAATACGTGACCGCGGATTGCGGCGGGGTCGACTGGACGATGATGTACCGCGAACAATCGCCCGGAGGGAGAGTCCACGAAGAACGGCTCGACGCCGACTTTAAATTTTTGCGCAGAATCACTCATCGGCAAGCATTGGCTCAACTAAAGTTGGCCTAAACTAAACCTTTCTTGCGTAGAACAAATTCCGCCATGGTGGATAGTGTCCCGAGGTTATCGATGGTGATTTCTTCCTGTGCCAGACGGATCTGGTAGAAGTCCTCATACCAGGCGATTAATTCCAGCAGCCCAGCCGAGTCGATCAATCCAGTCGCCGGGATAATGTCATCATTTTGTAGTTCGCTGGCGTCCTCGCCGAGTTGTCCGGCGATCTCTACGATTTTTTGTTTTACAACATTTTCAATTGCTTGTTGGTTTAAGTCCATCGTTTCCTTCGTGATCATTCACGGTCTTTGGGTTTAGAAAGCTTGCGCAAAACCGTGACAACATGGGAGCCATTGAGTACACGGTGATCATAGCTCGCGCCCAGAACGGAGCGACCATCTGTAGACACGGCGTGAGCAATCATAATCGCAGTGCGCGGCGGCAATATGGGAATATGTCGACTTACCTTCCAACGAGCCATACTGGAAAACGAAATGGTTGTGCCTTGAATTTCCAACGGGCCGAGCTTGTGTACGGCCGCACGGCGCTGAACGTCGCCCATCGCATTCACGAAACCGATCTCGTCCAAAGCTTCTGCATGGCGAATCACCGTTAAATACAGGGTCTCGCCTGCTTGAACGGTAAAGCCTAGGTTGACCGCCGAATATTCATAACGTTGGTTACCTACGATAGTCGCATTAAGTATCGGGGATTGTTGTGCGAGGGTGACGAGCCGCCAACTCATCAGCGACAAAAGTGGGTTGAGCAGCAGTTTATGCTTTTCGGTAAAGGCTTTTGCATAAATTTCCCAGGGTGCGGGGTCATATTCCAACTCGATGTAACCCGCCACGGCAACATCGCGATGCCAGGTAACGGTTGCCAACATGCCGCGTTCTTCGCTGCGTAGGTCGCGTAGCTGTCCCTCCACCTCGGGGGGCATCTCCGCTGGGCGTGTCTGCGACGCACTTGCCCTTTGGTTACGGGAATTGATATAGCGCTCCACATCTTCCGCCGTGAGCCGATTGCCACTGGCAGGAACTGCGCTCGCTTCAAGGTTGTGTTCCTTGAGTAATTGGCGTGCTTTTGCTGTGGGTTGTCCGACTGCCCCTTGACTGCTTGGTGCAGAGGGAGCTTTTAATGACGGAACTGGTTCATCAGGTCGTTCGCCTAACCACAGCAGGATGCTCCCTACGGTAAGGGTGTCGTCAACACTTCCCAACACACCCAGCACAAATCCATCGTTTGGCGCCTCAACTTCTACTATTGCCTTATCGGTTTCGACTTCCGCGATCAGATGGCCGCGAGTGATGGAGTCGCCAACGGCCACGCGCAAGGAAATGAGCTTAACTTCGTCGTCGTTGTTGTTAACGCGCGGAACATGTATAGATACAGCCATGGCGAGCGATCCCTAGAGCAATGCCAAAACGTGGTTGAAGATAGTATTTTCGTTGGGAAGCTGGTCCCGTTCGAGGCTGCGCGCCGCTGCGATGGGAACCGGCGACGTGCCAATGCGTTTAACCGTACCGCGATAACCACGTTCTGCGAGAGAAGCAAGCAATTCAGCGCTGACACCGAACTCGTGGTGGGATTCCTCAACTACAATGATCAGTGGCCGCTTGAGTAAGACGCTTAACAACGTTTCTCTGGGCAGCGGTGCAAGCAGCGACGGGGCAACAATTTCAACCGCCAATTCTTCCTCATCGATCAGTTTTTTCGCGGCCTTCTCAACAAGCGGTAGCATTCCACCGAAACTAACGAGCGTGATGTCTGGCGTGTCGCTGCCGCGCCGCAGTGTTGGAAACAGCGCTGCGGCTGGCTCATCGGCGGGTTTAACTTCGGTATAGTCGGCGGGATCCTGGGCCTCGCCGTAGAGGAGTTTGTGTTCAAGAAACAGCACCGGATTGGGCCAGCTACTCACGGCATTGGTAAGCAATTGTCCAACATTGTGACGGTGACTTCCATAAACGACGGTAAGCCCAGGCACTGAGACAAAAATATTTTCTGGACTTTGGCTATGGGTCGGGCCGTAACCGCGTCGTCCGCCTGCGGGCGTGCGGATGACCAGGGGCACCTCGGCGTCGGGGAACATGCCTGGAAATTTGACTGCGTGGTTATATATCTGATCCATGCACAGCGTCAGAAAATCGGCGAACATGATCTCCACAATAGGGCGCCGACCGGCCAAGGCCAAACCGATAGCGGAGCCGGTTATACCTGCTTCGCTTATAGGAGTTGAAATTACCCGCCCCGCAAACTCGTTTGATAGCCCGGCCGTTACTTTAAAAGCGCCGCCATAGGGCTCGTGTAGGTCTTCGCCAAGAATGATTACCTTCTCATCGATCGTCAGAAGATCGCGTAGAGCCGAGTTGATAGCGCTGCGCACGTTGCTGGCGCGACTCGGTTGAGTGCTCTGATTCTTCACACCGGACGAGCGAAAGGCATGGGTGGGTGCCGTCACAAATCGTGCTTCCGGTGAAGCTAGGGACTCCGCCTCGATTTCCTTGAGAAAAACATCGTTGCGTACCTCAATTGCGTCGCGATCGGCAGCGCTCAAGCGTCGACCGATGGCACTCAGCGGATCGCGATCCATTATGGCCTTGCGCTCTTGCTCATCGCGCAGATCATCACCCTTGCTATGCGGGCCTAGGCGTTTTGTGTCGATTACCAGTAAGCCCGGTCGGCCAGCACCACGCATCTCGGCGACAATCTTGGCTACATCGCGTGTAAAAGTTGCTGCGCTGTCTACTAACTGCCAGGTGTTAAGGCCGAAAGCTTTCCCGCGCGCTTCTATCGAACCGCCGATAACAGTGCTTGTATAGGTGGTCTGGGCAATACCGTTATTTTCAACAACGAACAATACGGGCGCGTCCCAAATGGAAGCTAGATTCATACTCTCGTACAACAATCCCTCACCGAGCGTGCCGTCGCCGATGATGGTGGCAACAAGCCCACGACTCTTTGCTAATTTACGCGCTAATCCGAGTCCGGTGCCGATCCCGGTCATCCCAGCCTGGACACCGTTGCTGTGGAAATGCCGAAATGCCATATGCTGACTGCCGCCATAGCCGCCACAAACGCCGGCTTCGCGCCCCATGATTTCGGCGACCAAACCGGTAAAATGACCCGTATAGGTAAGAAAGTGGCCATGGTTGCGATGATTTGACAGGACAACATCGTCGGGGTCATCCAAAGCTCGGACCACCGACATTTGACACAATTCCTGGCCAAGACAAGTGTGCGTCGTTCCCGACAGGAGACCGCGGCCGAATAGGTCGAGAATTAATGTTTCCGTCTTGCGAATGAGGCTGCCGTAGGCGTACAGGCTGGCATCATCCAGACCGATGAGGGGCTTGCCGTTGGCATCACGCTGAAAGCCAGGTATTTCTTTAAGCATTTGGTTTACGGTACATTAATTTGGCGATGCTCTCAACGGGCAGCGATGGGTGGCGTG
>JBDSJK010000369.1:0-7811 GCA_039917535.1 Burkholderiales bacterium | reverse complement strand
CACCTATTTGGGCTGATTGGCGGCTGGCCGGTTTCATTCTTCGCGCAGAAAACGCTACGCCACAAATCGAAGAAGGAAAAATTTCAAACAAAATTCTGGGTTACTGTCGCGCTGAATTGCTGCGCGCTTGGCTGGCTTTTCACAATCGACGGTTCTGCTTTTGTTCGATCCATCATTGGCCCCGGCCTATGAACCGGCTTAGCCACAGGCACCTAGTAATTGTAGGGCGCGTCCCACCCGCCAAATCGACGTGTTAATTTGTGTATCACTAAACCCAGAGGAACGGCGGGTGTGACCCGCCCTACAGAACTGCTACAACACTGCCGGATGCACGCGCGTACTGATTTGCAACAAGTGTAGCCTGGGGAAATCGCCTGTCATGATAAAATCTGTGATCCAATTTTTATCACTGTTGTGTGCCCATTTCGCTGCCTACTAAACTGATCATCGCCTCGCGCGAAAGCAAGCTTGCGCTGTGGCAGGCGCACCATGTTCAGCGCCACTTGAAAACGCTGTACCCCGGTTGCGATGTCGCCATTCTCGGTATGACCACGCGCGGCGATCAAATTCTCGATCGCACGCTGAATAAAGTCGGCGGCAAGGGCTTGTTCGTTAAGGAATTGGAAACCGCGCTGGAACGCGGTGAGGCGGACATTGCCGTGCATTCCATGAAAGATGTGCCTGCGGAACTGCCGCCGGGCTTTGCGCTCATGGTGGCGGGCGAGCGCGCAGATCCGCGCGATGCGTTTGTATCCAACGACTACGATTCGTTAGCCGAGTTGCCGCACGGCGCCATAGTCGGCACGTCCAGCCTGCGCCGCGAAAGTCAGCTTCGCGCGCGCTTTCCAAACCTGAAAGTCGAACCGCTGCGCGGCAACGTTGAGACGCGTTTGCTTAAGCTCGATGAAGGCCAGTACGCCGCGATTATTCTTGCCGCCGCGGGCCTAATCCGCTTGGAGCTTGGCCATCGCATTCGCGGAACGCTTGCGCCTGAAGACAGCATTCCCGCCGTTGGCCAAGGCGCGCTGGGCATTGAGTATCGTGCCGATCGCGATGATCTGGCCGATTGGCTTGCGCCGCTGGCGCACTCCGCGACGATGCTAGCCGTGCTGGCCGAGCGGGCGTTCTCGAAACAGTTGGGCGGCAGTTGCGACGTGCCGCTGGGCTGTTACGCGACGCTGCGCGACAACACGCTATCGCTGACGGGTTTTGTTGCGACGCCGGACGGTTCGCGCTTACTGCGTCGCGCAGCGCAGGGCGATAAACATGACGCGGAGGAACTAGGCGTCAAGCTGGCGCAGCAACTCATGGCGGACGGCGCGACTGACATTCTCGCCGCGCTGTCCGCCAAGTAAGGAAAACTGAAGGGTGTTAGCGGGACAAGCCATTGTCATCACTCGTCCGGCCAGTCAGGCGCCCGCGCTGGCGCGCATGATCGAGCAGATCGGCGCCAAAGCGATTATCTTTCCCGCGCTGGAGATTTTGCCCGTGGCGGCAAGCGCTGCGATGTTGACTCATGTGCAAGCGGCGGACATGGCGATTTTTATCAGCGCCAACGCAGTGGAATACGGCTTGCGGCAAGCCACGTTGTCAAAACATCTCGCACTGGCCGCTATCGGTCAAGCAACATCCGCAGCACTTAAAGAAGCGGGCTATCGCAATATCATTTCCCCAACGGCGGGGGCCGACAGCGAAGCGCTGCTCGCGGAACCCGCATTGCTCGACGTGGTGGACAAACGCATCGTCATTTTCCGTGGTGTGGGCGGACGGGAAACCTTACGTGTAGCGCTCACCCAGCGCGGTGCCCAAGTGAACTACATTGAGTGCTATCGGCGTAGTCAGCCCGACGTGAGCGCCGCAACTGTGGCGGGTCTGGTGGCTCGCGACGATATCGCGGGCGTTCAAGCATTCAGCCGTGAAACCTTGACCAATTTCTGTGCGATGATAGGCGTTTCGGGCGTAGCGAAGCTATCTGGCAAGCCGTTATTCGTGCCGCACCTAGCCATAGCGGAAGCGGCGCGGGGATTAGGTTTTGACGAAAGCATCGTAACGGGATTTGGCGATGCCGGTTTGCTCGCCGCGCTGGAACAACGATTCGGTCAATAATCATTGCATGAGTGATCCACTGGAACAAGCTCCTACAACACAAACGGACATTGCGCCTCATGCCGTCACTAAGCGCGGCGTCAGTTGGCCGGGGTTAGTCGCGCTTGCCGCGCTCGCTATATCGCTATGGCAATGGTGGGACAATCGTCAGCAATATTCAAACTTGCAACAAGAGCTTGCGCGGCGTTTGTCCGAAGCGGACGGCGCGATGAAGCAAAACGCCGTGACCGTTCAGCAAGCCAACGACACCGCGAAGGGCGCGCAAATCAACCTCGCGGCGCTAGAGGGCAAATTCGCTGATTCGCAAAATCAGCAAGTCGCTCTCGAAGCGATGTACCAAGAATTATCTAAGAGCCGCGATGAATGGTCGCTGACGGAGATCGAGCAAATCCTCAGCATCGCGGGGCAGCAGTTACAGCTCGCCGGCAACGTCCCCGGCGCCTTGGCGGCCTTGCAGGCCGCCGACCATCGTTTGCAGCGCATCGACAAACCGCAACTCACCAGCTTGCGTAAGGTGATCGATCAGGACATCCAAAAACTCAAAGCGCTGCCGTTTGTGGACATCGTCGGCCTCAGCGTGAAGCTGGATAATCTGATCAGCGGTATAGACGCCATGCCGTTGATCAGCGACGCGCGCCCGAGCCAAAACGATACGCCGCCCGCGCAAGAGCCAACCGGCAATACGTGGAACCATTGGACCAGCGGCATGTGGAACGAAATTCGCCAACTGGTGCGCATCCAACATATGGATCAGCCGGAAGCGCCGTTATTAAGCCCGAGCCAATCTTATTTTCTGCGCGAGAATCTGCGCTTGCGCTTGTTGTCGGCGCGGCTGGCGTTGTTGAGCCACGATGAAACCACCTTCAAAGCGGATTTGCGTGCGGCGCGCGATTGGCTGAATCACTATTTTGATACCGCCAATCGCAATGTGCGCAACGACGACGCGGTGTTGCGACAATTGATTGATAGCTCCATCAGCATTCAACTGCCGGACGTGTCCGGAAGCCTGGACGCCGTGCGCAACTACAAACTCACAGCGCGGGAAACCTCCACGCAATGAGGTGGCTGCTAGCAGGACTTGCATTGTTGGCCATTGCCGTCGCCGCGGCCCTGGCGGCAGGTATGAGCAAAGGTTACGTATTGCTCGTGTATCCGCCCTATCGCATGGAGCTGTCATTGGCATTCTTGCTGGTCGCGCTGGTGATTGGATTTGCCACGCTGTATGGCTTCATTCGCCTCGCCATCCACACCTTGAACATGCCGCGCCGGGTGCGCGAATATCGTCTGCGCCGCTCCCGTGGCCGCGCTCGCAGCGCGATGGACCAAGCGCTCATGGCCTATTTCGAAGGCCATTACCGGCGCGCGGAAAAGTTCGCGGCGGCAGCGCTTAAGCTCCAGGAATCGCCGGCGCTGTCGGCGGTCGTCGCGGCGCGCTCTGCCCACGAGCAACGCAACAAGGAGGCGCGCGACAACTATTTGAAAGCGGCTGAAATCGCCGCGCCTGAAAGCAAGCTACTGCAACTCATTACCCAAGCCGAATTTTTGGTGGAAGAACGCCGCCCACAAGATGCGCTGGAAGTATTGGATTCCGCCAAGATTATCGCGCCGCGCAATCCTGCGCTGTTGCGTTTGGAAATTCGCGCCCACAGCCTGGCGAAAAATTGGGAACAAGTGTTGAGTGGCCTGGCGCATCTCAACCGCTTCAAGGAATTTGATCGCCAGCAACTCGAGCCGTTGCGCCTTAACGCGCTACGCGAAAGCCTGCTCGGCAAGGGCCAGGACCGCGTCGCGCTAAAGGACTATTGGCGTAAGATCGCCACACACGACCGGCTCGATCCCGGCATCGCAACGGCCGCCGCGCGTGCCTTCATGGGCGTGGGCATGGGCGAGGAGGCAAAAACCATCATCGAGCGCGCCCTGGAAAACCAATGGGATTCCGATCTCGCCGCGCTCTACGCCGAGATAGCGACCGACAATACGCTGGCTCAAATCGAGCGTGCGGAAACCTGGCTAAAACAACATCCCAACGATGAAGCGTTACTACTGACAATCGGCAAACTCTGCGCAACGGAAAAACTCTGGGGCAAAGCGCAAAGCTACATTGAAGCCAGCCTAGCCGTCGCGCCCAGCCGCGCCGCCCACGCCGCCTACGCGCAACTCATGGAAAAAATGGGCAAGCCCGAAGAGGCGCTGCGTTACAATCGCCGGAAAAGATAGGTGCCTGAAGAGGCAATAGCAGAGCGGTTCTCCGGGCATATTTACGTAAGGTGCCGCTGATAAAAGCATACCTCGCGTTCGGCGGATTACCCTGTTCTCGTCCGCTGTACTTTTCTGCTTGGCGTTTTTGACTTTTCACAACCGCTTTGATTACTGCGTGATTTTGTATATAATTATGTATTATATTTAATACATTTTTATGCTATGGAAAAAATACTCAGCGCACTGAGCGTCAGCATATCCGATCTGCGCAAACAGCCCGCCGCGTTGATTGAGCAGGCTGGCGGTGAAGCGATTGCGATCCTCAACCACAACCGTCCGACGGCCTACATCGTGTCGCCCGAAATGTACGAATCCTATTTGGATATGTTGGAAGATATTGAGCTAGGCAAACTAATCGAGCAGCGCAAGGATGATAAACGGAAGGCGATTTTCATGAAGGTCGATGACTTATAAGCTTGTTTTCTTGCCTACGGCGAAGACAGAATGGGACAAGCTTGACGGTTCGTTGCGGAGAATCTTCAAAAAGAAACTTATTGAACGGCTAGAAACGCCAGGGGTGGACAGTGCAAAGCTGCGGGGCTATGACGATTTCTACAAGATCAAGCTACGGGACCTGGGATATCGCTTGGTGTACGAAGTCGTAGAAGACGAAGTGGTTATCTACCTGATTACCGTGGGGCGGCGGGACAAGATTTACGGGAAACTGACAGACCGCAAGCGGTAGCGCGTCCGGGCTTGCTACTCACATATTGCAATAATCTGATTGAGTTGCTCACACGCCGCGGCAAAGACTTCAAGCGGCGCCTGTTTCCACGGGTGCGGTTTTGCACCGCGCCGACGCCAATCAAAGGACTTCGGCTGGTGCCCTAAGATGTAACTCACTACGGCCCGTGGCCCAAGAATCTTAACCGCGAACGGGTTGTCGTCGTTCGACGCCGACGTGGTCATCGGCAAACCAATGACGAGACTAGTGCGATCGTTGAATACCTGCGGCGACAACACCAGCATCGGATGAAGATCCTTCATCTCCTGCCCGACTTGCGGGCTGCAGTCGATCCAAATAATGTCGCGCCGATCCGGAACCCATAACATGCTCGCCACTAGACTGCTTCGGCGCCGACGCGCGCGGTCACCATGACTTCGCCACCGTGCTTTGCCGGATTAAACTTCGCGAGCTTATCGGCTAGAGTCAATTTGCGCGGACCGAGCGGCTTGACGCTCACACCGATCTCCTCCACAGTAACTTCCACTTCCATGCCCACGGCGAAGCGTGCCGAGCGAGCCACCGTGACGGGAATACGCACGGCGAGGCTATTACCCCATTGTTGAATCTTGAGCGTGGCGGTTTTGGGCATGGACGATTCCTCAGAGTAGGTGCCAGCATGGGGGAAACTCCATTTAGTGTCAACGTGTATATACAATGTGTGTATCCACCACACATCAAATTCAGTTGAGCGAAATATTATCGCTGCCTTTGCTATCAGCCACTTTTTAGGCAAGCGGGCTGGGAAAAGGATGCCTCGCATGCTGCGGATTACGCTACGCAAATCCACCATTTTTTGCTTGCTGCCACGAGCCGCGTCCCGCCTTGCCCCTGGCGGCATATGCCTGGAACGCCGCACCAGGGTTTCCTCGTGGCTGGGCGATTTTCTTAGCCCGAGTAGGTTGGGCTGAAGTATGAAGCCCAACACTCAGCGTATCTCAATTTCGCCAAAGTCCCCAACATCATCGGGCTCAACCCCCAATCGGCAGCCACCATGCCGCGCTCAACATACTGATGAATCGACGAATGAGGCCAAGCCACCGCGCGAATTACGTACCCATGCTTAACCGGATTAATGTGTATGTAATCAAAATGAGCCGCATAGTCATGTTCATTCCGAATCAAATGTTCCCAATAACGCCGTTGCCAAATGCCACGTTCACGTTTGGATTGTCGGCTTTCATTGATGCGTTCGGTTTTGCCCAGCCGGCGCGAGATCCCAGCCTTAATCAATGACCAACGCATCGGGTAATCGGTGTCGTAGTCCGGCATAGTCCAGATGGCATGAATATGATCAGGCAAGACCACCATGGCGTCAATGTGAAACAGATGCGCGATTTTGACACGATGGATTACATCACGGAGCAGATCGATATGTCGCGTCAGATGATCGCCACGACGCTCCGCCAAATTGACGGTGAAGAAATAAGTGGCGCCAGCCAAGGTCGCGCGACGGTATCGCATAGACCACGCTTATCGCAAGAGGCGAGGTCGGTGTTGGGCTTCATGCTTCAGCCCAACCTACCGGACTACCGAGCTCTGGTAACGATGAATAGACTTCCAAGTGCGCCAACGTGATGTCGTTTGTAAAGTTCAGGGCCTCGTGAAACTCAAAGCCATTCATGTACTTCTCAGGCGTAGAGAATGTAAACGTTGTACCTCTGAACTTCGTGGGTTGGTTGAACAGCCAATGAAAGAACAATATTTGGAAATGTTGGAAAGCCAAGGGCACAGCGTTTCTTGGAAAGTCTTCCGGAATGACAAAGCGTATCTTTGGATTGGCGACCAAGATTGAATACGCCAGGGAATCACGGGTCAAATCGATTCCATTGCCTGGCCACAGCTCAATTAGATTTTCATTTGGGTACTTGCTGCCATCAATGCTTAGCCCAGGCCTGCCAACATTGCGGCCTATGCTCGTAATGACGGGGAAAAGTCTTTGTCCAGACTTTACATCGAGCACACCGGCGACCTTACATTCCTGACTTCCGCCTACATTGTCTTTGTAATTGATGGAGATAGACCCGATTTCGGAGTTCAGATTCGGGTGAACCGTAATGGCCGATGTTGTAATTGCTTTGTCATCAATATGCGTGGACGTTGCGGCTTCCGAACCTATAGGGGCGGAATGCCGCTTCCCTCTTGTGGAAATGATGAGATCACCTGCGTTCGTTTCCTTGATAGACAGAAAATTCTGCAGGTTGCCGTTGGTAGTTACGACGAAGCGATGGGTAGCGGTCATAGCCTAACGTGCTAGCTCACGCGCGAAGCCGGCTTGCCGGCGTAGCGTCCCTCTGGAGCGGCGGGTTAGGCCGCTTGCGATTCATTCGTGGCAATTCTTGAAAGAACGATCGAGAACGGATCGAACATTCCAGGCTTGCTGCGATTCACACCATAAACAAAGAGCGAGCCAGTAGCTTCATCCAACAGATATTCGTGCTGTCCCCAGTCAGTACTTCCAGGGTACTGGTAGATCCCGTGCGCAACGTTAAGAGATTCATCGCTCACTATGAAATGGCCGGCCCAGTTACCCGTAGGTCCCCCGTTGGCAGTGATAGAAAACCTCCGTCCAGAGACAAGGCGAATTTCAATTCTTTCTTTGCTTGTATCTCGCTGTGGAGTGTTTGCAGTGATCGTATAGTCTCCAGAAATTGAACGTAGCCGTCTTTCGATAGCGTGGCGGTGCAGTCGGCGATCGCCAAGCAAAGTCAGTACAGACGCG
>JBDSJK010000368.1:0-3249 GCA_039917535.1 Burkholderiales bacterium | reverse complement strand
TTATAGAAAAAAATTGTGGGTAACGCATCGTTAGGGCGGCGGTAGCGTATCAGGGTCGCGAAGCGTGAAACGAGTGGCGTGACCAACTCAGGCTCAACGTCACCGCCGTTTTGTTGTGGCAAGCAGTCTGCGCAGCGGCCGCCGGGGTCTACGCCGGTAACGCGCGCAAACTCTGTAGCGGGCATGCCCAACGACAGCGCACCGAACTTGCGCGGCAACGTGAGGAGTTCCGCCGCGACGGCAAGATTTGCCATTGAGCAGAGGATAATTGCCGCGCAGAATTTACTAGGCGACACGAGCATTCCGTCCAGTCAACGGATATTGCGGATCGTTATAGCCGGGCGTGGAAGGATGGCCCGATTGCACCAGACTATCAATTAGCGCCTCGTCCTCGGGCGTGAAACTGTGAGTAAGCGCACCCAAATATTCCGTCCATTGTTCCAGCGTGCGCGGCCCCGCGATCACCGAGCTGATGGTGCGGTTGTTGAGCACCCAGTTGACGGCGAACTGTCCAGCGGTCATGCCGCGCTTTTCGGCGTGCGCTTTGATGTCTTGCGCCATGACGATCGACTCGGGGCGGAATTCTGTTTGCATCATGCGCTTGTCGTTACGGCCTGCGCGAGTTTCGGCGGGCGGCGCTTCGCCGGGTTTGTATTTGCCGGTGAGCATGCCGCGCGCCAGCGGGCTGTAGGGTACGACGCCAATGCCGAAGTGCTCGCAAGCGGGCAGGATATCCACTTCCGGCATACGGTTCATGGCGTTATAGTAAGGCTGGCAGACGAGGGGCTGGGGCACACCGAGTTCCTTGCAAATCTGCATGATCAGCGCAATGCGCCAACCACGATAATTACTGATGCCGAAATAACGGATTTTTCCGGTGCGGATCAAATCGCCCATCGCGGCTATGGTCTCTTCCAACGGCGTGTCGGGGAAATCAAAATGTTGATAATAAACGTCGATATAGTCCGTGGAGAGCCGCGCCAGGCTTGCCTCGCAGGCCTGCATGATCCAGCGGCGGCTCAGGCCGCGATGGTTCGGGTTGTCGGACATGGGATTGCCGACTTTAGTCGCGAGCACCCAATGATCGCGTTTTGCGGCAATGGCTTTGCCGGTGATTCGCTCCGATTCACCCTTCACATAGGCGTCTGCTGTATCGATAAAGTTGACGCCCGCGTCAGCGGCGGAATCGACGATGCGCTTGGCTTCGCTAAAGTCCGTGCGATCGCCAAACATCATCGTGCCGAGGCAGATGGGCGAGACCGTCAAGCCGCTGTTACCGAGTTTGCGATAGTCCAATGTGTTTCTCCTTTTCGCTATTTTACTCGATCATGAGAGAATTCCGCTGGTCGCGATATTGCGACTTGGCTGTCCCATTTTAAATGGGATTGGAAAAATCCGACCTGAATTAAATATGGAACGTATTGATTGCGTCGTCATCGGCGCGGGGGTGGTGGGGCTGGCGGTGGCGCGGCGCTTGGCGCTGGCCGGGCGTGAAGTCATCGTAGTGGAGAAAGCAGACGGCATCGGCACGGAGACCAGCTCGCGCAATTCCGAAGTCATCCACGCGGGACTTTACTATCCGACCTATTCGCTCAAGGCCACGCTGTGCGTGCAAGGCAAGCAGATGTTGTACCGCTACTGCGATGATCACGGCGTAAATTTCCAGCGGCTGGGCAAGATTGTCGTTGCCACCGATGAGCCGGAAATCGCCGCGCTGGAAAAATATTACCGGCAGTCCCATGTGAATGGCGTGACCGACGTGCGTAGTCTGAGCTTGGCCGAAGTGCGCGACATGGAACCCGCCGTGCGTTGCGTCGCCGCGTTGCATTCGCCTTCGACGGGCATTATCGATAGCCATGGGCTGATGCTGGCCTATCAAGCCGATCTGGAAAATCGTGGTGGCGTGGTAGTGTTTAATAGTCCCGTGATCGGCGGTCGCGTGACGGGCGACGGCATCGAACTCAACGTCGGTGGTGCGGAACCCATGACGATTGGTTGCAACACAGTGATCAATTCCGCAGGGCTGTACGCGCAAGACATTGCACACACTATCGCCGGCATCCCCGCCGCGACCGTTCCGCCGATTTACTATGCCATCGGCCACTACGTGACTACAACAGGCCGCTCGGCGTTTTCGCGGCTCGTTTATCCAGTGCCCGTGGCGGGTAGCCTGGGCCTGCACGTCGCGCTGGATTTGTCCGGCCAAATGCGTTTCGGCCCTGACATCGCTTGGATCGACCGCATTGACTACACCTATGACGAAACGCGCATCCCGAAGTTTTACGAATCTATCCGCCGCTACTATCCCGACCTGAAAGATGGGGTGCTGCAACCTGGCTACACCGGCATTCGCCCCAAGCTCCACGCCGCCGGTACGCCTACGCCAGACTTCGTGATTCAAGGGCCGCACGATCATGGTATCGCCGGTCTGATCAATCTTTATGGCATCGAGTCACCGGGGCTCACATCCTCCATGGCGATTGCCGATCACGTTCACCAACTTTTGGAACAATAAATAATGGACTTCGAACAAGCGATTAAAAGTCGTTATAGTTGCCGCAAATTTCAAGATCAGGAGGTGCCTCGTGAAAGCATTGAGAACATCCTCACGCTATCGCAACACACGGCCTCGTGGAACAATGTCCAACCCTGGCACGTGGTCATTGCCAGCGGCGCCGCGGCGCGAAGATTTAGCACCGCGCTGGTGACTCATGTCGAAGCGGGCGGCGCACCTAATCCCGATTTCGCCTTTCCCACCGAGTATCAAGGCGTAGAAAAAGTTCGCCGCCGCACCTGCGGACTGCAACTCTATCAAGCGGTAAAAATTGGCCGTGAAGATGAAGCCCGCAAACGCGATCAACTGTTTGAAAACTACCGTTTATTCAACGCGCCCCACGTCGCGCTCATCACCGCGCCGAGTTATCTGGGTTTTTACGCCGCCCTCGACTGCGGGCTATACGTCAATAGTTTTATGTTGGCGGCGCAAAGCCTAGGTGTGTCCACCATTGCTCAAGCCGCCTTAGCGCTATACAGCGATTTTGTAAGGCAACATTTTGCCCTCGGCGACGACCGAAAACTGGTGTGCGGAATTTCGTTTGGCTTCGAAGACAAAACTCCACCCATCAATCAATATCGCACCGAACGCACGTCGCTTGATCAAGTCGTGACTTGGGCTGATTGAAGTATGGCTGCGAGGCAATACTGGCAAGGCGCTACAGGCATTTGCTATGGGCGTGTAGAAGTATTCGA
>JBDSJK010000367.1:0-2896 GCA_039917535.1 Burkholderiales bacterium | reverse complement strand
CAAGCCAAATTATGGACGGCGCTGGAGGGTAAATTTATCTACACGCAGAATGTCCGTCAAAGTCTAGACTATGTGGCCAGAGGTGAGGTCGATGCCGCTTTTGTCTACACGACCGACGCAGCGATTCTGAAAGACAAAGTCAAAGTTGCCTTCGAGATTCCAACGGCTACTCCGGTGACTTACCCCATTGCCATGGTCAAGGCAAGCAAGAAAAGCAAACTCAGCGGCGAATTTATTGCTTTGGTTAAGTCAGAGACTGGGCAAAAAATATTGCAACAATACGGCTTTGCTAAGCCATGACCGTTTATCTTCTTTACCCAGCCTGTCTCAAACCCGCAATGGCCGGGCCTTCCTAAAATCTGACTAAAGGCAGGGCGCGGCGCTCGTCTTTGGTATTATCTTCGTTTTACGAATGAAAATCGACCTACGTGCTGAATGAAGCGCTTATTCCTCTTTTACTCACGCTCAAGGTCGCCGGCTGCGCGACGCTGGCCGTGCTGGTGATAGGGGTTGTGGTTGCCTTTGTTTTAGCGCGCTACCGTTTTTGGGGCCGTGAACTATTAGACGCTACGTTCACTTTACCTATGGTAATGCCGCCTACTGTTTTGGGTTACTATATTTTAGTGATGATCGGCCGCCGCAGCACGATTGGGCAGTGGCTTGAAGATTCTTTAGGTATCCGCCTAATATTCACTTGGCAGGGCGCGGTCATCGCTTCTGCGCTAGTGGCTTTTCCGCTGGTATTCAAGGCGGCGCGGACCGCGTTCGAAGGGGTTGAGCACCAACTTGAAAGCGCGGCTCGGGTTCTCGGTGCGTCGGAATGGAAAGTATTCTTCCGCGTCACGCTGCCACTTGCGTGGCGCGGGATTCTTGCCGGTACCATGTTGGCATTCGCGCGGGCCATGGGTGAATTTGGTGCGACGCTGATGGTTGCCGGAAGCATACCCGGTAAGACCCAGACGATATCGATCGCTATTTATGAGGCAGTTCAAGCCGGTCAGGATCAATTGGCTAATTTTCTGGTTCTTTTGACATCCATTGTTTGCCTTACCGCCTTGATCGCATCCGGCAAGCTGTTGCTGCGTCCACAGTAATGAATCTCGAGGTCAGTATCCGCAAATCCCTGCAAGCCCAGGGGCGTCGTTTCGAACTGGATGTGGAGTTCAACTCCAGCGATCAGGTCATGGTTATTTTTGGCGCATCAGGATCGGGTAAGACATTGACCATGCAAGCAATCGCCGGACTTATTAAACCGGACTCGGGCCGCATCAGCTTGAACGGCGGCATTGTGTTTGATTCTGCCCATGGCATCAATCTACCGGCGCGTGAGCGCAAGGTGGGTTATCTGTTTCAAGATTACGCGCTCTTTCCCCACATGACGGTCGCCGAGAACATAGGGTTTAGCTTGCTAAGGACCGCCCTCGGCGGTCTAGGCAAGGATGCTTTGCGGCAGGTGAATGAGTTCCTAGCCGTGTTCGAGTTGGAGGAAATGGGAAACAACTATCCGCAGCATCTGTCCGGGGGGCAACGTCAACGGGTCGCCCTGGCGCGGGCGCTGATTCGCAAACCGGATATCTTGCTATTGGACGAGCCGTTCGCCGCGCTTGATCCCATGCTACGGGAACGGATGCGCGTGGAACTTCTCTCAATTCAGGCTCGTTTCGGTATCCCGATGATGCTCATCACGCACGACCCTGCTGATGTCGAATTCTTCGCAGAGAAACTTCTGGTCTTCAAGCAGGGACGTGTGCAGCAGGATATGAGTTTACCCAAACAGGATATAGATACAATGCGGCGCCAGCGTGTGCATAATGCGCTGATCGGCATTACGGAATGAACTGATGTCGTCCGCAATAAATTGATGTCGCAAGGAGGGCCCCTCAAGAAACGGAAATTTATGCACGTTAAACTTGCTTTCAAGAGATTTCCTACAGATGGTGCTAAATTTCCTACAGATGGTGCTAACAGTTATGTTGCAACAATGGAGAGCTAGGATAGCAAGCGTCATTGGGAAACCGGCGTCCAAGCCTGGCTAGGATACTTAAGGTAAGTCAACTGGACGACAAAACCCAGGCGGTTATGTTCAGCACGACGTTTGCCGATCCAGGTCAGTCCACGATGTAGCAAAATTGGAATGGTGAAACCGTTGTGCCGCAGGCAGGAATTCTAGACGGGTCATGGGCAGGCTCCGCTTTTATTTGGAGCAATAAAATTAACCGACGAAACTAGTCTCCCAGATTCTCATTTGAAAATCACGCTACTGCAAGACTTTATCATTCCTTAACGTGTAATTTTAGACAAATTGGCGAAGCACCCCAATAGTGAAAACGATAACTTCGCGGGACAATCCGCTGTTCAAACAACTCTCAAAACTCGCGCAGTCATCTCGCGAGCGAAAGAAAATTCAGCAGACGTTGATTGAAGGCGTGCATTTGCTGCAAACCTATCGTGACGCGGTCGGTCAGCCGCTGCAAATCATCGTTAGCGCGACGGGTGTGAACCATCGCGAAATCATGATGCTGATCGAACAGTGTTCGCCGCTGCAACCCGCGTTGTTGAGCGATGCCCTGTTCCACGAGCTATCCAGCCTGGAAACCCCCGTAGGAGTGCTGGCGCTGATCGCCACGCCTGCGCCCGTGGCACTACCCGTTGTCATGGATTGCTGTGTGATGCTGGAAGATATTCAGGATCCAGGAAATTTAGGTTCGATTTTACGCAGCGCCGCTGCAGCCAACGTGCGCCACGTGCTGCTCTCGAAAGGCTGCGTGTTCGCGTGGTCGCCGCGGGTGATTAGAGCCGCCATGGGTGCACATTTTTTACTCCATATTTATGAACGGCAAAATCTTACCGAAGCGCTGGACAATTTTCGCGGCATTAAACTCGCTACCGCATTGTC
>JBDSJK010000366.1:0-3999 GCA_039917535.1 Burkholderiales bacterium | reverse complement strand
AACGCTTTGCCTTTCTTCGGCAATTTCACCCCGGCGGCGAGTTGTGATTTCACAAACGCTTCCGCAAAGGTTTTGCCTACCCCCATTACTTCGCCGGTGGATTTCATTTCCGGGCCAAGGATAGTATCCACACCGGGGAATTTGATGAACGGAAACACCGCTTCTTTCACCGAGTAATAATCGGGCACGACTTCCCGCGTCACGCCTTGCTCGCGTAAGGTCTTGCCGACCATGCAGCGCGCGGCAATTTTTGCCAACGGCACACCGGTCGCTTTGGAGACGAAGGGAACGGTGCGCGATGCGCGGGGATTGACCTCAAGCACATAGACCATGCCGTTCTGAATCGCGAACTGCACGTTCATCAAGCCGACCACGTTGAGGCCTTTTGCCATCATGACGGTTTGGCGCTTCAATTCTTGCTGCGTTTCCATCGATAAACTAAACGGCGGCAGCGAGCAGGCCGAATCGCCTGAATGCACGCCCGCTTCCTCGATATGCTCCATGATGGCACCGATGATCACGTCGGTGCCATCACAAACCGCATCGACGTCTACTTCCGTCGCGTCGTTTAAAAAACGATCCAGTAAAATCGGCAACCGCTCGGGAAACATTTTCGCCATTTCCATGGAGTCGCGCATGTAGCGCGCCAAATCCACTTCGGCGTGGATGATTTCCATCGCGCGGCCGCCCAACACGTTCGACGGGCGAACGACCAACGGATAACCCAACTCCCGCGCAAATTCAATCGCTTCCTCGGGATTCCGCGCGATGCGATTGGGCGGCTGACGCAGGCCAAGGTCATGCAACAGTTGCTGGAAGCGCGCGCGGTCTTCGGCGCGATCAATGGAATCGGGACTGGTGCCGATGATGGGTACACCGGCTCTTTCCAAGCCCGGCGCAAGCTTCAACGGCGTTTGCCCGCCAAACTGAACGATCACGCCCGTGGGCTGTTCTTTATCGATCACTTCGAGTACGTCTTCGAGGGTGAGGGGCTCAAAATATAAGCGATCCGCGGTATCGTAATCCGTGGAAACCGTCTCTGGATTACAGTTGACCATGATGGTTTCATAACCGTCTTCGCGCAACGCTAGCGCCGCGTGGACGCAGCAATAATCGAACTCGATTCCCTGACCAATGCGGTTGGGGCCGCCGCCTAACACCATGATCTTTTTCCTGGTGGTGGGTCTAGACTCGCACTCTTCCTCATAGGTCGAATACATGTAGGCGGTGCTGGTCGCGAATTCCGCCGCGCACGTATCCACGCGCTTGTACACGGGACGTATCGCGAGGTTATGCCGTAGCGCGCGCACTTCGTCTTCCGTGGCGCCGACCAGGTGGGCAATGCGCCGATCGGCAAAACCCATGCGCTTCAGCGCGCGCAATTCAATCGCATCGATGGCGCTAAGTTTGCGCTTTTCCAAATCGAGCTCGGTGTCGACGATTTCTTTGATTTGCGACAAGAACCACGGATCAATTTTGGTGTAGTGTTGAATTTCGCCCAGCGTCATGCCGACGCCAAATGCATCGGCCACGTACCACAACCGCTCGGCGCGGGGATAGGCCAACTCATCGCCGATTTTTTCCATATCGACGGTTTTCAGATTGAAACCATCGACACCCACCTCAAGGCCACGCAACGCTTTTTGCAATGATTCTTGGAAGGTGCGGCCTATGGCCATCACCTCGCCGACGGACTTCATCTGCGTCGTCAGCCGATCATCGGCTTGCGGGAATTTCTCGAAGGCAAAACGCGGCACTTTAGTCACCACGTAGTCGATACTGGGCTCAAACGATGCAGGCGTCGCACCGCCGGTAATTTCGTTGCGCAGCTCGTCGAGCGTATAGCCCACGGCCAATTTCGCGGCCACTTTCGCGATGGGAAAACCCGTCGCCTTCGACGCCAAAGCAGACGAGCGCGACACGCGCGGATTCATCTCGATGATGACCATGCGGCCATCTTCTGGATTGATGCCGAACTGCACGTTAGAGCCGCCGGTTTCCACGCCAATCTCGCGCAGACACGCAATCGACGCGTTGCGCATGATCTGATATTCTTTGTCCGTCAGCGTTTGCGCGGGCGCAACGGTACTCGAATCGCCGGTGTGCACACCCATGGGATCAAGATTTTCAATGGAGCAGATGATGATGCAGTTGTCGTTTTTATCGCGCACCACTTCCATCTCGAACTCTTTCCAGCCGATGACGGATTCTTCGATCAGCAATTCTTTGGTGGGAGAAGCTTCCAGACCACGCTCACAAATCGCGACGAATTCTTCTTGGTTGTATGCAATGCCGCCGCCGGAACCGCCCATGGTGAACGACGGCCGGATGATGGTCGGAAAGCCGACCATCGCCTGCACCTGCATCGCCTCTTCCATCGAATGGGCGAGCGCGGAACGCGGCGATGCCAAGCCAATCTTGCTCATCGCTTGCTTAAATTTTTCGCGGTCTTCCGCTTTGTCGATGGCTTCTTTGGTCGCGCCGATCATCTGTACGCCGTATTTTTCCAATACGCCATGCTTGGCAAGATCCAGCGCACAGTTCAGCGCCGTCTGCCCGCCCATGGTCGGAAGCAGCGCGTCCGGCTTTTCTTTTGCGATGATTTTTTCGACGACTTGCCAAGTAATCGGCTCGATGTAAGTCACGTCCGCCATGTTGGGGTCGGTCATGATCGTCGCCGGATTGGAATTAACGAGGATAACTTTATAACCCTCTTCGCGCAGCGCCTTGCAGGCTTGCGCGCCGGAATAATCAAACTCACATGCCTGGCCGATGATAATGGGGCCGGCGCCGATGATGAGGATGGAGTGAATGTCGGTGCGTTTAGGCACGTTTTGCCTCCATCATCTTCACAAACCTATCGAATAAGTAACCCACTTCATGCGGCCCGGGACTTGCTTCGGGATGCCCCTGAAAGCTAAAGGCGGGAACATCGGTGCGGGCGATGCCCTGGAGGCTGCCGTCGAATAAGGATTTATGCGTGACTTTCACATTGTTCAGCAAGGTCTTTACATCGACAGTGAAACCATGATTTTGACTGGTGATGAACACACGGCCGGTTTCGATATCTTGAACTGGGTGGTTCGCGCCGTGGTGACCAAATTTCATTTTGATGGTTTTTGCGCCGCTGGCGAGGCCAAGCAATTGGTGACCCAAGCAAATGCCGAAGGTCGGCGTGTTGGTCGCGACAATTTCCTGAATTGCTTTGATTGCATAGTCGCAGGGCTCGGGATCGCCGGGGCCGTTGCTTAAGAATACCCCATCGGGTTTCAACGCCAACGCGCTTGCAGCGGACGTTTGCGCAGGCACAACCGTGAGCTTGCAGCCACGCTCGGAAAGCATACGCAGGATGTTGTTCTTGACGCCGAAGTCATAGGCAACCACGTGGAAAGCCGTATCAATATTGAGTCTATAGCCATTCCCTAAGGACCACACCCCCTCGCGCCAGTCGAATGGCTTTTGGCAACTGACGACTTTGGCAAGATCCATGCCCGCAAGGCCGGGAAAGCCCCGCGCGAGTTGCAATGCCTCGTCTGCATCGATCTTGCCCGCCATAATGCAGCCGCTTTGTGCGCCTTTTTCCCGCAGCATGCGCGTCAGCCGGCGTGTGTCGATGCCGGCAATGCCAACGGTTTCGGCGCGGCGCAGGTAGCTGGACAAATCTTGCTGGCTACGGAAATTGCTTACCATTCGTGGCAAATCGCGAATCACTAAACCTGCTGCGAATAGTCGATGGGATTCTACGTCTTCGGCATTGATGCCGGTGTTGCCGATGTGGGGATAGGTCAACGTGACGATCTGACCGCAATAAGAAGGATCGGTCAAAATTTCTTGATAGCCGGTCATGGCGGTATTGAATACCACCTCCCCAATTGCTTGACCCGCAGCGCCGATGGATACGCCGTGAAAAATCGAGCCATCGGCAAGAACTAGGATAGCGGGCTCGTCGTGCAAGGCCAATTATAGACTCCAAACGCGGCGCCTTAAGCCCAACGAGAA
>JBDSJK010000365.1:0-5000 GCA_039917535.1 Burkholderiales bacterium | reverse complement strand
CCATCAAAATATTCGCTGTCAGTTCGTGCCACTCTAGCCAATATTCTCGTGACGCCTTGTCATCGCTGCCTGCGAGTACCTTTATGCCCCAGGCCTTCACGCCGTATTTGCTGTGGGACGACATGATCAGACCCGTGACGGGCATCAACACCATGCAGATGTAGAGTAACCAGTGGCTCGCTTTGGCGGCTGCCAATTGCCAGCCGGAAATGAGTTGCTCAAGCGGCGGGGGCCGATGCGTGAATCGCCAGACAATTCGCAGCAGAATAAATAGCGCAAGCGTCACGCCGATGGACTTATGCAGATTGAAATACAAAGCGCGGTCCGGCGTGTCCTTGGGAATGTCCACCATATAAAGCCCGAGCGCCAACTGTGCCAGAACGGCAATGCCGACGATCCAGTGGAACCAGATTGCAACCGATGTGTATTTTTGTGTTGTGGTTTGAAACAAACGCGCCTCCGAAAGTGTTTCCCGCAAGTAGCAAGTATTGTCCGCGAAAATGTCGAGCGGCAATGGGCGTTTAGTTGTTAGATTTCGCGCAGAGCGTGTTGCTTATTTTCTGCAGCTATCACCTTTGCTTGCCTGATCATGGCATGTTCTTAAATAGTTTGTCTAGCCAGAACGCTGGCTCACCCGCCTTTCAAACTCAATTGCAACGACTGGCCGTTAACATAACCATTTCAATAAACGCCATACTCGGCGATAATCAACAAGCAGGTTGACGCAAAGCGAGCGAGCAACTCTACCGCTACCCCACTCATTATGAAAGGATCACCCATTGGTCAAACCAAACTACGGATTTGCAAAACGCCAGCGCGAACTCGCAAAGAAACAGAAGAAAGAAGAAAAGCGCCAGCAGAAATCGCTTGAGAATGAACCTCCGGCCGATGCCTCGGTGCCGCCAACGCCACCGGATATTACGCCTGCAGTTTAGGTTGTAGTATTCAGGCTGGAACAGCGCGACTTTGACCTTGGAGAAAGCAATGCCAAGAGGCAATCCCAGTGCGCTTCCCCAACCATACCCCGCCGCGAGCCAAGCAGGACGCGGCTTTCCAAGCATTGAGCAGCTGTAATAAAGAGTACAACGTCGACAGACAGGCGCCCACCGCTGCCCGGGAGGGAGGGCAGCAACGAGCGATGGCTACAAACTCGCCGTCCGTAGCAATGACGGAGAGCGGATCAACAAGTTACCTCTACATCTTCAGATCTTTGATGCAAGCTTCAATCTTTGCATCGTCTCCGGCATGAACTTTCTTACATTCATCGGCGGTCTTGGGTTCGTCCGCAGCAAAAACCGGTAACGTAACGGCACCCAAAAAAGCAATAACAAGAGCAGTAGCGACATTTTTCATAGGTTTCTTCCTTCTCAATATGACAGGTAAATCTGGCAATTGAGACAGTACATTAGCAATTCTTATGCCATGAAATATAATTCTAATTCGCAATAGACTATGTAATCATGAGGTGATGATTCTAAGGAGGTATCCTGGCCAGACCTGCAAGCGGACGCGAGCACCTACCAGCCGCGCGCGCATTACTGAAATCAGCCAAGACAGCCGATGAACTGCGGCTGGCGCAATCCGTACTGCTGCCCTTGGAGTTGCACTTGAGTATTGAGCAGACGGCAACCGTCATCGGCCGTTCAGTCGCAGCCACCTGCAACATGCGCACCCGCTTTAGCCGGGTAGCCAGCGGGGTTGAAGCCGCGCCGCGCAAGAAGCACGCGCTGCGCAACAGAGCCCATGCCCCGCTACAGCGCGAAGCGGACATTCTCGACGCGGTTCTGAGCACAGCCGCCACAGGCGGAATCGTCGTCGTCCCTCGACTCAAACCGGCCATCGAAGCGCAACTGGGCAGAGCCATCGCCTTGTCGAGCGTGTACCGTATGCTGGCGCGCCACGGCTGGCGCAAACTAGCACCCGACACCCCACACCCCCAGGGCGATCCTCAACGGCGCGCGGACTGGAAAAAAAACTTCCCAGCGACTGGGGTCAAATCGTCGCCCCCTTTACTCCAGTACAGTCGGTACGCTTGATGTTCCAGGACGAGGCACGGTTTGGGCGGATCAGCGACCCCCGCTATTGCTGGGCTAAAAAGCCCCTGCGTCCGGTAATCAAAGCCATGCTGACACACCAGTACACCTACGCCTATGGCGCGGTGTCCCCTGCCCACGGACGCTTTGATTCGTTAGGGCTGCCCCGTGTCAATAGCCGGTGCATGCAGTACTTGATGGACGAGATAGCCCCACGCTACCGGCAGGAGAACATCATCAGGGTCGTGGATGGGGCGGGTTGGCATCGGGCGGCGTTCAAGTTGCCTGACACTTTGCGGCTGCATTTCTTACCGCCCTATTCACCCGAACTTAAGCCGCAGGAGCATAGCGGGGATGAGCTGCGCGAGAAGTTCTTTCATAACCCGGTTTTTGATCGTCTGGATGCGCTCGAAGACCCGCTAGTCAAAGGACTCCCAGCGCTCGAAGCTAACCACGAACCAGTCATGTCAATAGCAAACTGGCCTTGGATAATTAATATCACTTCTAATGCGAATTAGAATAAGTTATTTTTTACAATTAGTTATGCGTTAATTTAGAGATAGGCTTAGAAACAGGAGCTATCCAACGAAGTCGAACTGTCGTCTTAGCCAGACATACTCGCAGGCCGTTGAAAACATAGATGAAGTAATGTCGAGAAATGACGACATTTTGCCTCTAGAGCGACGAAACAAATTTCAGCTCATAGCTAAGTGCCGCGATAGCTTTCAACCCGACAATCAAGCAGTTATTTAACATTTTATTTACACTCATTTCCACATAGAGAAGCAAAGTTACATACTGCTGGTATTGTTATAAATTCCATATGCTACAATCGAGAGTTAGCTGCAGAGAAAAAACGTTTTGCTTTCTTTTTTTATTTTTTGGATGTTGATTCTATGGGATCCATGCGTGACGTAACAACCAAACAATTCGCCCCCTACGTGGAAAAAAAGGGCGAAGCCTACATGAGCAAGCGCCAAACCAGTCATTTTCGAAAGCTACTTGAAGACTGGAAAGCAGACTTGGGCATCGATATCGATCGGACCGTGCATACTATGCAGGAAGAAGCAACCGTGTTCGCCGACCCCAACGACCGTGCCAGCCAAGAATCCGACATGGCCCTCGAGTTGCGCAACCGTGATCGCGAGCGTAAGTTAATCAAGAAAATCAATGAGATGGTCACCAAAATTGAGGCCGGTGAATACGGCTACTGCGAAAGCTGCGGCATCGAAATTGGCCTGAAACGCTTGCTTGCCCGCCCCACCGCTACGCTCTGCATAGACTGCAAAACACTAGAAGAACTGCGCGAGCGGCAAGTAGCAAAATAGCCGACTGGGTTAGCGCCACAAAAAAAGCCGCCATCACTCGCGGCTTTTTTGCGTCTGGTGGGCTAAGTTATTTTCTCCCGCGCCGCAAGCGCGTTGGCCACCCTTGATGCGGATGCGCGACCCAATTGGTCGCTGATGTAACGGCCGGCTTCGGCAAGTTTGCCCAAATCAATACCTGTTTCAATGCCTAAACCATTCAGAAGATAAACCACGTCTTCCGTCGCTACGTTTCCCGACGCTTCAGGCGAATACGGACAGCCGCCCAACCCCGCAACGGAACTGTCAAACACGCTCACGCCAAGCTGCAACGAGGCAAAAATATTTGCCGCAGCCATGCCGTAAGTGTCGTGGTAGTGACCCGCAAGCTTTTCCATGGGAATGCGCGTGGCGCATGCCGCGATCATCGCCTGTGCGTTTGATGGCGTGCCTTTACCGATGGTGTCGCCCAGTGACACTTCGTAGCAGCCCATGTCGTATAAAGCGCTCGCGACCTCGGCAACTGTTTCCGGTGGCACCTCGCCCTCGTAAGGACAACCGAGCACGCATGAGACATAGCCGCGAACGCGAACGCCGTTGGATTTCGCCGCATCCACAACCGGGCGAAAGCGATCTAAACTCTCCGCGATACTGCAATTAATGTTCTTGTGGGAAAAGGTTTCCGACGCCGCACCAAATACCGCCACTTCCTCGCAACCCACGGCCAGCGCGGCTTCCAGCCCTTTCATATTCGGCACCAAGGCCGTGTAGGTCACATCGGA
This sequence comes from Burkholderiales bacterium, assembly GCA_039917535.1. GTDB lineage: Bacteria > Pseudomonadota > Gammaproteobacteria > Burkholderiales > JALYOK01 > JBDSJK01. The sequence goes on along the minus strand of JBDSJK010000365.1, from coordinate 881 downwards.
CTGGCGCACGACGCGCTGCATCACCTCGGCGCTATCCGCCATGCGCGGCACCCACTTGGGCGAAACAAACGACGCCGCCTCGATCATCTTCACGCCCGCCGCCACCAAGCGCGCTATGAGTTGCAATTTCACCTCCAGCGGCACGGTTTGCTTTTCGTTTTGCAGCCCGTCGCGGGGACTCACGTCGACAATCTTGACGCGCTTGGGAAGGCTGGCTGTGGGTTGTTGCATGGTGGACTCCACTATACATTGATTCAATCATTCTATCGCGCTATGCCTGTAGAGCCAACACCAGAGCGGCTCTCAGAGGATGAATTGCCAGCAGGCAATATTCATGGGCATCGTGGCACAATCTGCTTCAAACAAAAAAGCAACCGAAGCGGTTCTGTCGCAAACTTTGAAGCGTTGCCGAGAGCGAGTAAGCTGAGCGGGAACAAGCCACCGCTGCCGATATCAGGATCGATTTCAACGGCCGCCCCGTCGAGCGCGATCTCCTCCGCTGGGGCGTCAGCGGGTAGGGGGCCTCTCCGATGAGGGATCGGCCCGGCCAAGAGAGGCGCGCCGAACACGGGGTTGCGAGCGGTGAAATAGCTTAACCAGCGCGCCGAGCAGCCCCCCCCATGCGATCCAACCAAGGACGCGGCCGAGGCGGGGATTCAAATCACTCGAGCCTTTCAGGTACACGTCTTCGTGTTTGACGCTACGCCAGAGTCGTTCCACAACGAGTGTGATCCCCCGCCTTGGGGCCGCGTGGGGCATCGAATCCGCCCGCCGCCGGCTCATGCCGCTTCCACCAACCGACTGCGTCGGATGCACACCGATTCCTGGACAATCTCGTTTACCGTCTGCACCCCGCGGATCGCTTCAAGCGCGACCTGGGC
>JBDSJK010000364.1:0-4215 GCA_039917535.1 Burkholderiales bacterium | reverse complement strand
CTTCATGGAAAATGGCGAAACGGCAGCCCAGGGTGCGGCCCGCGAGACCCTCGAAGAAGCCGGTGCGCGAGTTGAAATTGGTGCGATGTACACCTTTCTCAATCTTCCCTATATCAACCAAGTCTATGTGATGTTTCGCGGCAAGTTGCTGGATCTCGACTATATCGCGGGTACGGAAAGCCTGGAAGTCAAACTCGTCAACGAAGCGGATATTCCCTGGAAGGAACTTGCCTTTCGCACTATCAAAGTAACCTTGGAAAAATATTATGCGGATCGGAAAAACGGCAGCTTTGGGTTTCATATGGGTGATATTATTCCACTGAACCGTTAGTGGATTTCAGAAAAAGCATGTCCCCTTGAACATGGTTTGTGATTCTGAGCGGAGCGAAGAATCTGCTTAATGCTTTGTCACAATCCAGTGCAACAGCAGATTCTTCGTCGCTACGCTCCTCAGAATGACTAAACTTTGCAGCGGCCCATTCGCCATTTCTTAACTGTACAAACGCGCAGCCGTCATGACAGTTTGATAATGAATATCAACCGTGTCGGCGATATCTTGACCGTAGCCGCCCGCCATGGTGATAGTGACGGGAATATCCAGCCGCCGCAACATGCGCAATACGAAATCATCCCGTTCCGCTAAGCCGTCCTTGGTTAATTTCAAGCGGCCCAAGCGGTCTCCCTCGTGGGGATCGGCCCCGGCAAGATAAATCACCAATTCAGGTTTGCTGCACTCCAAGGCTTCTGTCACGCCCTTTGCCAACGCGGCCAGATAATCCTCATCGGCGGTGCCATCTTCTAAATCAATATCCAGATCGCTGCTCTCTTTTTGGAACGGAAAATTCTTCGCGCCGTGCATCGAAAAAGTAAAAATACTTGGATCGTTGCGAGTGATCGAGGCCGTGCCGTTGCCTTGATGCACGTCGCAATCGATGACGGCGACACGGTTCACGCGGTCTGCCGCTTGTAATGCGCGCGCAGCGACCACTGCGTCGTTGAACACACAGAATCCCTCGCCGTGATCATGGAAAGAATGATGGGTGCCGCCGGCTAAATTCACGCCGCAGCCTTCTTCTAAGGCCGTAAACGCCGCTTCGATCGTGGCGCCGGCCGAGCGCCGCGAACGTTCGACCATCTCTGGCGTCCAGGGAAAGCCGATGCGGCGCATGGCTGCATCATCCAGCTTACCCGTTTGAATTCGATGTATGTAATCGGAACTGTGGGCACGGCCAAGTTCCGCGTCGCTCGCGGCGTGGGGCTCGTGTAATGTATTCGCTTTTAGCCACGGGGCGCTTGCGACTCGTTCGCGCAGCTCGGCATATTTCCGCATGGGAAAACGATGGCCAGATGGCAGCGGCAGGACGTAGTGATCGGTATAAAAAATCTTCATGCAGTGGATTCGCGCGGCGAAACAATCTTAAAGTGCTAGCATAGCGTATCTGCCGCAGAATTTTTTTCATTGGAACCCAGCTTAAATCAGGCTTCGTTGTTTGAACACACGCCAGGAACCGGGCCGTGGGGCCGTTGGCAGCGTGTGCCGCTTTACCAACGCATCATCGCTGCATTGCTGCTGGGCGTTGCGGTCGGCGTGTTGGCGGGCGCAAGTGCTGCTTGGCTGGCAATTCCCGCCAAGCTGGTGCTACGTTTATTGGGCGCCCTAGCGCCGGTTTTGATTTTAGTCGCCGTCGTCCGTGCGTTGCTGATGGTCGAATTGAAGGGCAAGATCGGCTTGCGTATTGTCGGCTTGCTGCTGCTCAACACGATGGTCGCCATTGTTATTGGGCTGGCTGTCGCAAATATTCTCGAACCCGGTAAGGCCGCTAAGATCTCCCCGGTGGAAAGCCATACGGCGGCCAAGGCGGGACCGGATGCCGTTCAGCAATTGCTTGATAACGTGCCCAAGAGTTTGCTGGGCCCGCTGAGCGACGATGGCAAGGTCATCGGCGTCATTTTCATTGCGATCGCGTTCGGCATCGCGCTGCGGCGCTTTCGTGACACACCGATCCGCACAATAGGCGATTTAACGGACATCGCATTCGGCGCGATCATCAACGTGCTGCGCTGGATTATCGAAGTGATACCGATCGCCGTGTTCGGCATCGTCGCAAGCATCGTCGGCACCAAAGGTTTTGCGGACTTTAAGGCGCTGGGCTGGTTTGTCCTGGCGGTGATCGTCGCACTGTTGCTGCAGGCTTGCTACTATCTTTTGCGGGTACGTTTTGGTTCGTGGGTCCGCCCGGGCCACTTGCTGAGTGGCGCGCGGGATGCCATGGTGATGGCGTTTTCGACGGCGAGCTCAACCGCAACGTCCCCGCTCACCTACGCTTGCCTCAAGGACAAGGTTGGCTTACGCGAGCAATCCGCGAGCCTCGGCGCGCTGGTCGCGGCGAATTTCAACAACGACGGCACGGCGCTGTACGAGGCCATGGCGGCATTGTTCATCGCGCAGATGCTGGGTTTGGATTTGAGCTTGGGGCAACAATTTACGGTAGTCCTCATGAGTGTGTTTGCTTCCGTCGGCGCGGCGGGCATACCGGAAGCGGGTCTAGTCACCATGACCATGGTGTTCAAAGCCGTGGCGCTGCCGACGGAATATATTGCGATCTTGCTCACGGTGGATTGGTTTCTCGACCGTTGCCGCACCGTCATCAACATGATGGGCGACATGAACATCGCCTGTTTACTCGACGGTAAAACTCGGAGTGGCAATAATGGATAAAAATATAGATCTAAGCGCAGAGCGGCTGCTGGCACAAAATCGGCTTGCGAAGCAGCGTTTAAGCGCACTTCCGCTTGCCTGCCGTCCGCAAACGGAAAGTGCGGGTTATGCCATTCAGGCGCGATTGCATAGTGAACTTGAGCCGTCATTCGGCAAAATTGCCGGCCACAAAGTCGGCTGCACGACGGCCGTGATGCAACGTTTTCTGAATACTCCCAACCCCTGTGCCGGTGGCGTATTTGCAAGCACCGTCCTGCAAAGCGGCGCGGTGGTGAAACATGCCCAGTTTGTTCGTCCCGGTGTGGAATGTGAGCTGGTGGTGATGCTTGGCCGCGACTTGCCGGCTGTGGATAGACCGTATTCCCAGGATACTGTCTCCGGCGCCGTGGCCGCGGTCGCCGCTGGAATCGAGATCGTTGATGATCGCTATGCCGACTATAAATCCCTAGACACGCCGACCTTAATCGCCGATGATTTTTTTGATGCCGGCTGTGTGATTGGAACACCGCGCGAAGATTGGCGCAGCCTCGACATCCCGACGCTGGCCGGGCGCACAATGATCAATGGCGTAGAGGCGGGTCGCGGTCAGTCGCTTGATGTAATGGGTCATCCGTTTGCCGCGCTGGCTTGGTTGGCCAATTCGCTGATTGCCCGTGGGCTATTTTTGAAACATGGCGAGTTTGTATTCACCGGCAGCGTGGTGGAAACCCGCTGGATAAATCCCGGCGATCGGGTCACGGTGGAAATCGATCAACTGGGTGCAGCGAGCGTGGAATTCTCGGCAGCCTAACCCGTGACATTGACTAAATACGCAATAGAGTTCGCGTAGTAGTGAAGTAAATTCAACTCCTTTGCGTTTGCTGAATAAAGCCCATCTTTTTGGCTAACGAGCTCGCGCAGGGTCAGCATGCGCAGCCCCACGGCAATGGCGTAATCATGATCTTCCCGCGGCACATACAGATGCGCGCCCTGGGCCTTGAGGCGCGTCATCATGCCGTACACGGCAAACTTAAGCTCCAACTCGCTCAAGGCTTTTTCAGGGTTGCGCACAAAGGCGGACGCTACCAGGGCAACGGGCGTGACCGGAATTACTGCACCGATTTCACTCATGACGCGCTGGCCAAGACGCTCGACCGCCATGTGCCGTTGCGGTTCGTCAAGGGTTCGGAAGTCTAATTTTGCGTCCCGCACATACTGGCGCATGGAAAGAGGCGGGCCAAAATTGACGCAGGCATAGCCAAAGCGGTACCAGCGGCCCGTGACCATGCGCATGATATTTTTCGCAACAAACTTGAGCATGGTAAACACCGCAAAAAAGATACCGCGCGGCGCGACATCCTGACTTTGTTTGAGCAACAGCGAGCGATCTTCAAACACACGATCATAGTTCACACCCACCGGGACAAACACCAAATCACGCTCGCCGTTGGGATCAAAATTTTTCACCATGTAATCCAGGAGACCCAGCTTTGGCGGGCGCAGTTTTCCGTCTATCG
>JBDSJK010000363.1:0-7708 GCA_039917535.1 Burkholderiales bacterium | reverse complement strand
TTTTATCCAGCGCGCCGAGTGGCTCATCGAGCAAAATTAATTGCGGGCGTTTCGCCAGGCAGCGCGCCAGTGCAACGCGCTGTTGCTGCCCGCCGGAAAGCTGATGGGGCCTACGTTTCGCGTAGGGCTTAAGCTGCACCAGTTGCAGCATATTTTCCACGCGACTTTCGATTTGATCTTTCGGTATGCCGTCGCGTTTTAGGCCGAAGGCAATATTTTCCCAGACGCTCATGTGCGGAAACAGCGCGTAGGATTGAAACATCATGTTGATCGGCCGCTCGTAGGGCGGCACGTTGGTGATGTCTTTGCCGTCGAGAAAAATCTTTCCTGATGTGGGTGTTTCAAAGCCGGCCAGCATGCGCAACAGCGTGGACTTACCGCAACCCGAACTGCCCAGCAGTGCAAACAACTCGCCCTTGCCTATGGACAGTGAAACCCGATCCACGGCGTTAACCGCGCCGTAGGTCTTGACCAAATTTTCAATACGCAAAAACCCATCGTTTGCGACGACGGATTTGTATTCGGGCTGAATGTTATTCATAGACTGGCCCATGGGGTTTCTTATTTTGCATCAACCTGCTGGTGATGGGGCGTCGCTGCCCCATCACACTTTTCGTTAGGAATTACATTGAGAACTTACAAGCCGGTTTTGAACGTGGTGAACGCACGCGTCATGATGCGGCGCATATCGTTCGTAGTGGTGCCCGATGGGACCATGGTTTTCTTCGCTTCCGGCGTCAGAAAAATGGACTTGTTTTCGCGGATGTCCTTATCCACAAACTGCTCCGAAGCGGCGTTCATCGTGGCGTAGTTCATCTTGTTGGAGATACTCGCCGCCACTTCCGGACGCAAGATGTAGTTAATGAAAATATGGGCATTATTGGGATGCTCCGCGTCCAGCGGGATGGCCATGTTGTCGTAGAACAACAGGCCACCGGTGCTTGGCACCAAGGCTTCGATCTTCTGGCCGGTCTTGCCTTCACGGGCACGCTTCGCAGCGATATTCATGTCACCTGAGTATCCCACTGCCATACACAATCCGCCACCCGCGAGGTCATTAATTCCGGAGCTAAAGATTTTAATATTGGGTCGGATCACGCGCATCATTTTTGCCGCATCGGCGTAGTCCGCAGGGTTGCTGCTGTAGGCGGGTTTGCCCATATAGTGCAGGGCGGCGGGGAAAATATCCGTTGCGGAGTCGAGCATGCTAATGCCGCAAGATTTCAATTTGTTGGAATACTGCGGATCGAAAAATAATGACCAGGCATTGGTCGGCATGGGCGTCGCGCCCAAGGCAGACTTAACTTTGTCGACATTGATGCCCAAGGTGATGAAGCCCCACGCCCAGTTCACTAAATACTGATTGCCCGGATCTACCTTCGCGAGCAGGCGGGTCATCGTTACATCGCTGTTCTTCAGATTGGGCAATTGCGCCTTGTTCAGCTTACGCAACAGCCCGGCCTGGATGTGCAACGCCGCCCAGTTGGCCGATGGTACGATGATGTCATAACCGGTCCGTCCGGCGATCAGTTTGGCATGGACGATTTCATTGGTGTCAAAGGTGTCATAACGTACCTTGATGCCCGTTTCTTTTTCGAAATTGGCGAGCAGCCCGTCGGGCAGATAGTCGGCCCAGTTGTACACGTTAAGGACCTTGGGTTCATCCGCTGCCGTGGCGTTGCCACAGACCAAGGCCATTATTGCCAAACCGGCGAGACCGATATTCTTAGATACTTGATACTTCATACCTTAACCTCCAAACAAGAAAAAATAACCTAACACTTCTTAAGCGAACTCGGGATACGCTATATCCCAAAAAAATTAATTCTACTAACCTTGGCTGAGCGGCAATACCAATGCGGCTCTCAGGACATACATGGCTGCAGCGAAGTGTTGGCGCGGCTTCTGGCGTAGTCATCAAAGAGAGCTAGATGATTTCGCGACCCGGCTAGCCTTGTATTTGGCCCGTATGGAAAGCTTAACCTAGGCAAAGTTTTCACGCCAGCAGGCCGAGACGTTTTACATCGCTCAGGGTTAAATCCAAGCAGCGGCGGATCAACGCGATCATCGCGTCGATTTCGGGTTTACTGATAATGAGTGGCGGGGCGATGATCATACGATCGCCCACGGCGCGCATGATCACGCCTTCGCGAAAACAATGGCCGCGGCAGATCATGCCCACGGCGGCGTCTGGATCGAAGCTGAGCTTACTGGTTTTGTCTTTCGCCAACACCAGGCCCGCCATCATGCCCAGGGTTTCAGCGTGACCCACAAGGGCGTGGTGGGCGAGACTCAAAAAACGCTGCGCCAAATAGGGCGCCGTTTCTTCCGCGACTTTTTGGATGATGTTTTCGCGCTGGAAAATGCGGATATTCTCCAACCCCACGGCGCAGGCGACCGGGTGCCCGGAATAGGTGTAGCCGTGGTTGAATTCGCCGCCTTTTTCAATCAACACGTCGGCGACGCGATCACTGACGATGGTGCCGCCGAGCGGGATATAGCCCGACGTCACGGCCTTGGCAAAGGTGATGAAATCCGGCCGGGTGCCGAAATATTCGCAGCCGAACCAGCGGCCCAGCCGCCCGAACCCGCAGATCACTTCGTCGGAGATGAGCAACACACCGTACTTATCGCAAATGCGCTGAATCTCTGGCCAATAGGTCGGCGGCGGAATGATCACGCCACCCGCGCCCTGCACCGGTTCACCGATGAACGCGGCGACTCGATCGGACCCAAGGGCGAGGATTTTTTCTTCCAGCCACCTCGCGGCTTTTACGCCAAATTTCTCGGGGCTGAGCTTGCCACCGAGTTCGTAATAATAGGGCTGCTCGATGTGCACGATGTCCGGAATCGGCAAACTGCCCTGGGCGTGCATTCCCGCCATGCCGCCGAGCGACGCGCCGGCCATGGTGCTGCCGTGGTAGCCGTTGTTGCGGCCGATGATGATCGTGCGCGCTGGCTGATCTTGCAATTCCCAATAACGGCGCACCATGCGAACAATAGTATCGTTTGCCTCGGAACCGGAATTGGCGAACATGACGCGGTTCATGTGGGCTGGTGCAATGTCCGCAATGGCGGCGGCAAGCTCCGTAGCAGGAATGTTGGTGGTCTGGAAAAAACTGTTATAGAAGGGCAGCGTGTTGAGCTGCTGATATGCGGCGTCAGCCAGTTCCTTGCGGCCGTAGCCCAGGTTCACGTTCCATAGACCCGACATGCCGTCGATGAGCTTGTTGCCGTCGGAATCCCAAACGTAAATCCCTTCGCCGCGGACCATGACGCGCGAACCCTTGGCCGCCAACGCCTTAAAATCCGTGAACGGATGCAGGTAGTGGGCGGCGTCCTTTTTTTGAATGGCCTTAGTGTCGACGGCGGTTGACGCAGCTAGTCTCGTGCGCATTTCGAATACAGTAGTCATGTTCTTAGCCCCAAACTCAAACGTGGAGCAATAAATGTTCCCGCTCCCACGGGCTGATCACTTTCATGAACTCGGCGTATTCCTCTTCCTTGACGGCGGCGTAAAGCTTGACGAAACGTTCGCCCATGATCTCGTGTAGCGCGGGCGCGGCGCGCATTTCCGTCAGCGCTTCGTGCAGTCCGCGCGGCAGTTGGAAATCGGACTGATAGGCACTGCCCTTGTACTCAGGGAGCGGTTCAATTTTGTTTACCATGCCAAGATAGCCGCAGGCCATGGTCGCGGCGAAAGCGACATAGGGATTCGCGTCCACGCCGACCACACGATTTTCCACGCGGCGCGCCGCGGGTTCCGAATCCGGGACTCGGATGCCGACGGTGCGGTTGTCGCGACCCCACTGGATGTTGATCGGCGCGGCGCCATGTTTGACAATGCGCCGGTAGGAATTCACATAGGGCGCAAAGAAAATCGTCGCGGCCGGAAGGTATTGCTGCAGACCGCCGATGAAATGATAAAAAAACTGTGAGGCGGTGCCGTCGTCATTGCTAAAAATATTTTTCTTGGTTTTCGTGTCGATCACGCTTTGGTGTATATGCATCGCCGAGCCAGGCTCGTTAGCCATGGGCTTGGCCATGAACGTGGCGTACATATCATGACGCATGGCCGCTTCGCGCACCGTGCGCTTGAAGTAAAACACCCGATCGGCGAGGCGCATCGGATCGCCATGCAAAAAGTTGATTTCCATTTGTCCCGCGCCGACTTCGTGAATCAGCGTGTCAACATCCAAGCCCTGGGCTTCGCAGTAATCGTAAAGGTCTTCAAACAGCGGATCGAACTCGTTCACGGCATCGATGCTGTAGGCCTGGCGGCTGGTTTCCGCGCGACCGCTGCGACCCACGGGCGGTTGCAGTTGAATGTCGGGATCGAGGTTGCGCGCCGTGAGATAAAACTCCAGCTCCGGCGCGAGGATGGGTTGCCAGCCTTTGTCGCGATACAGGCTTACTACCCGGCGCAGCACGGAACGCGGCGCGAAATCGACTATTTGGCCGTCGAAAAAAAAGCAATCGTGGATCACTTGCGCGGTCGGATCGACGGTCCAAGGCACGACGCAGACGGTTTCCGGATCGGGACGCAACACCATATCCGGATCGTAATCGGTCATGATTTCGTCGACTTCCGGCGATTCGGGGTAATTGCCCGTCACCGTTTGCATCATCACCGCTTGCGGCAGGCGCAGTCCTTTATCTTGGCCGAATTTGGCGCGCGGCAAGATCTTGCCGCGCGACACGCCGGTCATGTCGGAGACCATGCATTCCACTTCGGTTATGCGTTTTTCGTCTAGCCATTTCTCCATGTCGCTGGGAGAAAAATTTTCCCGTTGTATCATTTTCCCATCCTCACTTCCCCGCACCGAAACCGGTGCGGAATTTTCAAGTATTCTATTTCAGTTAACTAGTGTACCCGAACGTCTAGCTAGGGGACTTTCGCTCGCTGACGCAGGCGGGTTAGGCACGCGCGACCGAAGGCGCGAAAGATGACCAGGGAAAGGGGATTTTCCTCGACTCGCCACTCCGGAGGCCATTGCATGGCGAGCGTAAATTCCGCGCGGATTTCAACGAAAATGCTTCGACCAACTCGTCACCCAACGATGGCAGCAGCAATGGCATGCATTGCGGCCACAAGCTACGGCATGGATATATTTTTCACCGACGATATGATATTGATGTACGCTGACCTGCCCAGTGTCGACGGGGGTAATGGCTGTCGGTTTGCGGTTTGCTGCCACTTGTTTACCGGTCGTCTAGCGCTACTGTCCGGAGAGCCAATACCCATTGCGCCTCGATGCGGCCCAGGCGATTTTGCGACTTTCCAGGAGCGCTACGGAAAATCCTCGTTGCGCGAGTTCCAGCGCGGCGGATAACTCAGAGAGGCCACCACCGACCACGCAAACGTCGGCTTCAATATCGCAATCTAGTGCTGAAACAATTGCACGTCGGGCGCAGTGGCTGCGTAGTAATTGTTGCCGGTGAGCTGGGTAGTCGGGTGGAACATGATTATTTTTTTGCGGCGGCTAATTTGTCCGCATAAATAAGTCCAGACAAAAAACGCCGCTGCGTTGCTGGTCAATTCCGCGTGATCGTAAGGCGGTGACACTTCCACACCGACAAACGGCAAATCACACAATTCTTACAAGAAAGTTGTCACTTGCGTCGTCGTCATTCCGGCGGGTTCCGGGGTGACTGTGTCAGGTGCAAAAGCCCGGATCGAGGCAATTAATATCAAGCGTCAAATAGGTGGGCGGTGAACCCGCTAGGGCGATCCGGGCGCGTATGGCATCAAGCTGCAAGGCAAGCTGGATGAGGTTCTCCAGGCCACGCCTCACGGGCCGTGTAGATTTCACTGCCACAGGTTATAACATACTCGCGTGCTGTCTGTTTCCCGGCCGAGCGTATGCCGATCTAGATCGTCGCTTCGGGAATGACCAAACCTTCCTTTATTGCCTCATAAGCCCAGGTGCCATGACCGGAAGGCTCGCCGAAGTGGTCCTGCCAAGTATCGCAATGAGCATCGAAATGGATCAGCGCCAGCGGCCGACCGTGCAGCTTGCGATAGGTACGCGGCAGCGACAAGGTGATCGAATGATCGCCGCCGAGCTACCACATGTGATGTTTGCGCGCGAGATCGCTGGTCATGCGAGACAAAAAAGCGGTCGCGGTCGATCAACAACGTGGCAGGATTGAAAGCGTAAACCTCCGAATTTCTCCAATTGCGCTTGGCCTTGAAGTGGTATAGCTGGTTGCGCAAGTGCCACGCTTCGCCCAACCTCCAGTAGAGTTTCAACCGGCCCCATAGCGTGTCGCGCTACATGTCGTTGTCGGCGACGTTGTAGTTTTTTTCGCGCAGCCGTTCATCAATGAAGCGCCCGTCGGCATAACGCAAGATGCCATTGATCGGCTGCGCGCCAGGCAATGCGCTAGTGACGAACGGCGTGCCCCAATACGGGCTGATCTTATCGTGGCTCGCATCGACGTTTAGTTCCAGATTCAGCCTATCGGTCACGTCCCACGCGAGCCCATTGGTGAAATTGAAATACTTGAAGTCAGTGCGATCGATAAAAGTGTCCGAAGTTTGTTGGCTGACATCGACACGGTAATGCAAGCGTTCGCCGATCGGCCCGCCGAGGCCCGCGCCGAGCCGTAAGTTGTCGAAGCTGCCATAGGACAGCAGCCCGTCCGCGGTAAACGGTCCACGCTGTGGCCGCTTGGTAACGTAATTAATCGCGCCGCCCACTGAACCTTCGCCGAACAAGGTCGAGGCTGGACCTTTCAAGACTTCAACGCGCTCAAGATTAAATGAATCGAACGGTCGGGAAGTCATGGACGCGGGTCCGATTCTAATGCCGTCGTAGAGTTGAGTGATCTGATTGGTCGTAAAACCGCGAAAGGAGAATATCGATGGATCGCCGGGCGGGTTGCCGTAGGTTAGTCCGACCGCACCTTGCGCCGCCTCGGCCGCGCTGCGATCACCGCGCTCATCCATGCGCGCGCGGTCGATGATATCGATGGCTGCAGGCGTTTCTTGGACGCTGATACCCAGACGGCTACCGGTTTCAGCGGTGCGCTCCAACACGGCGCCGGGCCGATCCGGGGTGGCGATGACGGTGATGGGATCGAGCTGGTAGGTAGTGCTTTGCGAAAGAACAGGCTGAACAAACGCGCACATAAAGCACGCCAGCCAAGTGGTACGGTCCAACATGAGTTTCCCCTCGAATTTTGTTTAGTTAATGAACTAATAGGTATCACTTGTTGCAGCGGGATCGCTGGCAAAAAGAACTGCTTATTTCTTATGAAGATATCGGCTTTTATTTTTTCCAGGTAGGGAAGGAAACTTATATCTGAAATAACCAATGCTTTTAGCGCGATCCAAACCTTGACGAAATTACGGTATGTGTGCTCTCACCGAGTCCACAACATGCCTAGACATAGTTTGTTTCTTCAAAAATTTACAACATGATTGAATGCATCAGAGCGATGGCATAAGCCCATAGGGCAGCGTCAGATTAGGACTCTGTCCGCGGAGCGTTTGACATTAATAAAATCGAAGACCAAAGCTCAAGTGGAATTTATGACAGATAGCGAATGGGTGATTACCCTGTGCCTAACGTGTTAGCAAATGCTCATTGAATTTACTGGCGGGAAAAGCAAGAATACAAACTATTTCAGCGTCAACAACGATCGCCCAATAACTTTGTGCTAAACAAGCAAAACCACGGACGGGTAAGACTTTGCAAACCCA
>JBDSJK010000362.1:0-3043 GCA_039917535.1 Burkholderiales bacterium | reverse complement strand
ATGTCAGGAAGCGGCGCAGGGACAAATCGTCGAGCCGGCAAATTTTAATTCTCCCGGCCAGTTGGTCATTTCCGGCAACAAGAGCGCGGTAGAACGCGCCATCGAGATAGCCAAAGCGAAGGGCGCTAAGCGTGCCGTGATGCTGCCCATGAGCGTGCCGGCCCATAGTTCATTAATGCGGCCAGCGGCTGATCGGCTACGCGAACGGTTTGCGTCGGTCATGATCCGGCTACCCCAAGTGCCGGTCATCCAAAATGTGGACGTTGCCAGTTACATCGATCCCGATGCCATAAAAGATGCACTGGCGCGTCAGCTATACGGGCCGGTGCGCTGGATTGAAACGATCAAAGCGCTGGCGGACTTCGGTGTGATCGAGATCGTCGAATGCGGCCCAGGGAAAATATTGGTGGGTCTAAACAAACGCATTGATGAAAGAGTGAAAGCACTGGCGGTAACGGATCAAGCTTCGCTAGACATGGTTAAAACGACTTTATTAGGATAACAGGTGACGCTACAAGGACATATTGCGCTGGTGACAGGCGCGAGCCGCGGTATCGGGCTGGGCATCGCCAAAGGTTTGGCGAGTCAAGGCGCTACGGTTGTCGGTACGGCCACATCTGAAGCGGGTGCTACTGCCATATCGAGTTATTTGACTGAGGTTGCCGCCAAGGGCAAAGGCATGGTCCTTAATGTCAACGATGCCGCCCAGATCGAGGCGCTACTTGATGCCATTCAAAAAGAATTTGGTGCCGTGTCCATTCTGGTGAACAACGCCGGTATTACTCGCGACAATTTGTTGATGCGCATGAAGGATGCCGAGTGGGACGAGATTATGGATACCAATCTTCGCTCGGTGTTTCGCCTATCGCGAGGCGTACTGCGCGCGATGATGAAAGCGAAGTCTGGAAGGATCATCAATATTTCTTCCGTTGTTGGCGCTTCGGGTAACGCCGGGCAAACTAATTATGCCGCGGCAAAGGCTGGCATGGTTGGTTTCACCAAGGCCCTTGCAAGAGAAGTCGGCAGCCGAAATATCACTGTGAATTGCGTTTCCCCGGGCTTTATTGATACCGATATGACCCGTGCGTTGACTCCCGAGCAACAGCAAATGTTATTGACTGCGATACCTTTAGCGCGTTTGGGCGCCGTCGAAGACATTGCGGCTGCAGTCACGTTCTTGGCTTCTCCGGCGGCCGCATATGTAACAGGCACCACGCTGCATGTCAACGGCGGAATGTACATGGGTTAATGCAAGTTGATGCAAAACTACTGCGCGCGGCCAGGATTGTAATGCGGTGCTCAATATGCCCCCCACGTACATCTGCGCTCCTCGAACAATCCTGACTGCGCTCGCTAGGTTTTTCATCAACCTGATGGTTTGCTAGCTTGGGTTAGTTTTTTGCTGTAAATGCGGGTATTGATTCTGGTAAAATAGTAAACTTTTCTCGACACTAAGGTAAGGTTTAACCAATGGATAGCATAGAGCAACGCGTTAGAAAAATCGTAGCCGAGCAGTTGGGTGTGAACGAAGGCGATATCAAAAATGAATCGTCCTTTGTAAATGACTTGGGCGCGGACTCGCTCGACACCGTGGAATTGGTCATGGCTCTGGAAGAGGAATTTGAAACAGAGATTCCCGATGATGAAGCGGAAAAAATTACCACCGTGCAACAGGCCATCAATTACGTTCAGTCTCAAGCCAAGGCGTAAGGCTGTTCTTTAAGTTTTTACGCATTCTCAATAATAATCTTCGGAGTTCAGTGTTGTCGCATCGGCGGGTAGTGATCACAGGTTTAGGTATTGTCTGCCCCGTAGGCAATGATGCAACTGCCGCGTGGTCAAATCTCATTGCCGGAAAATCTGGGATTGGTACGATCACCCGATTCGACGCAACGCCGTTTGCTTCCACCATCGCGGGGGAAGTAAAAGATTTTGCCATTGATCCTTATCTTTCCGTCAAAGAAGCGCGGCGTCTGGATACGTTCATCCATTACGGCATCGCGGCGGGGATACAGGCTATCAAGGATGCGGGTCTGGAAGTCGCACCGGCTGACGCCGAGCGTATCGGCGTTAATATCGGTTCGGGTATCGGCGGGATCGTGATGATCGAAGAGACTCACAATGCTTTGCTACAAGGCGGGCCGCGGAAGATTTCGCCATTTTTTGTCCCCGGTTCGATTATCAATATGACCTCCGGCTATTTGTCGATCATGTATGGGCTGAAAGGTCCGAATTTCGCCAGCGTTTCAGCGTGCACGACCGCAAACCATTGCATCGGCGAATCCGCGCGAATGATCGAATACGGCGATGCCGATGTCATGATTGCAGGCGGTTCAGAGGCTGCCGTGGCAAGTTTGACCATTGGTGGTTTCTGTGCAGCGCGCGCTTTATCGACGCGTAATGACGAACCCGCTAGAGCTAGTCGCCCGTGGGACAAGGCACGCGATGGCTTTGTGTTGGGTGAGGGTGCAGGAGTGGTTGTCCTCGAAGAATACCGACGCGCCAAAGCTCGCGGCGCCCCTATTTACGCCGAGGTGGTAGGTTATGGGCTCAGCGCCGATGCCTATCACATGACCTCGCCGCCTGAAGATGGCGAGGGCGCGGCGCGTTGCATGAACAACGCGCTGAAAAACGCCGGCATGAATCACGATGAGATCGACTATATTAATGCGCATGGTACGTCTACACCGCTGGGCGATTTGGCCGAGACCGTGGCAATCAAGCGTTGTTTTGGTGACAGCGCGCGTAAGCTTGCAATTAGTTCGACCAAGTCCAGCACCGGCCATCTGCTTGGCGCTGCGGGTGGTGTCGAAGCAGTATTTACCTTGCTTGCAATGCGCGATCAAGTTGCACCGCCAACCATTAATCTGGACGATCAAGACCCGGCCTGTGATTTGGACTATGTTCCCAATGTTGCTCGCAAGATGAAAATCGATGTGGCGATGTCAAATTCTTTTGGCTTCGGTGGTACCAACGGAACGCTGGTGTTCAAACGCCTTTAGTATTTTCTTCATGACGCGCTCAACCCGGGTGCGCATCACCT
>JBDSJK010000361.1:0-11597 GCA_039917535.1 Burkholderiales bacterium | reverse complement strand
CTTTTCACCCCAGGCTGTTTCATGTCCTCGAGCGATGTTAGCGTCAACTTAGAATCAGCGGGAATGGCAAGCACCAACCGGTTCGCCGCAAAGTTACTACGCGTCGTTTGGACAATCGCATTCTGTTGTACCGCGCTATCCATAGCCTTTTGATCAGCAGAAGCAAACACGTCAGCAGGAGCACCTTCAATGATCTGTTTCAGCAGAATATCGGACGCGGCAAAATTAAAATTAACTTTGGTGCCAGGACGAGTCCTTTCGAACTCAGCGCCAATATCTTTAAAGGCGTTGGTGAGACTAGCGGCCGCCGAAATCAAAAGCTCTTGACTGTGGGCCAGCGGTGCCGCAACCGTAAGCACTGTGGCCACAGCAATACCGGCTAGCCCGAAGCGGCGTGTGCCAACACCTGCCAATCTCCAAATAGATAAATACCTGCACCACAGAGTATTAAGATGGTTATTTATAGTTAAGATATCCATATTGAAAATATTCCTCTAAAAATCGATTTGTGTACGCAACGTGATTGCGCGCTCTTTGTCGGTAGTGGCAATGACGCCGGCGCGGCCGCTATTCGTCACCGTAATCGGTGTATCGAACTTTGTCTCGATGTAGTTAAGAATCAACCGTACGTTGGGGTTGGGCAGCCATTTCAAGCCTAGGGTAAAGGCATCGGCTTTATTCGTGCCCGTGGCGGGAATAACACCGCTGCCGACCCGAGCCGCGGTCGTCTTCTGGAAATCCGCCGCATCGAACTTGCTATAGCGGAAACCTAGCTCCCATGCGCCCCAACCACCGCCTTTCATGCTGAAATTACTGAGAGGCCGGGGGCGCAAGAACAAACTATTGCGGTAGAAGTCAGCGTAGCGTTCACCCGTGAGCATCCAAACCAGGCTCGCGTAGTAGGCGTCTATATCTTTATCAAACGCCGTTGCCACAGCGGTAGAAGAACGAGCGCTAATCCCAGAGAAATTCGCTCGCATGAACTCCGTTTGGAACTTGACGGGGCCAACCGCAACTGCTGCTTCAAGTCCATAGCGAGTGCGATCAACAGCGTCGCCTGTAAACGCGTCGGGGACGAAGAACTGAATGCCGCGTGCTTCGGTGCGTCCGGTCAGCGCGGCTCCCGTCGGGATCCGGCCGTTGGTGTAGGATATTCCAGCGTGGGTTACAAAACGTTTGTTGCCAAACAACGCCGGGAAGTTAACGCTTGCGCGGGCTAGGATATCCTTACCGTCGACCAGGTTGTTAGTGTCGTTGGCGTTAAGGCCCTGGCCATTAGAATAGGCAAGGGCATAGTAGAGGCCATCCCTGGGCAAGCCCCACATCTGCAAACCGCGTTCTTTGTTTGGAGAGATAACGTCACCCATGGACCGTTCCATGAAATCGGTAAACGTTTCCGTCTGCATTTGCTCCAAACTAAAGGGCATCTTGAACTGGCCAAACTTGAATTGTGCACCAGGCCACCAATTGATGTTGAGCCACGCCTCATCCAATTCGGTGTTGGCTGCGTTCGCGACGGCAGCAGTGCTTGTACAGCGGGGCGTGGGATCGGTTGGGCTAGTCGCACCCACTGCTGAGCAGACGGTGGTGGTAGGACCATTCAGGGCGCCATAACTCGCCCGCACGCGATATTCAAAGTCGTCATATAGCCAACCCTCAGCGCTCAGATAAGCTCGTCGCAGATCAAATGTATCGGCGCCAAGTGCACTGTCACCTCCAAATTGACGGTAGTCCAACTCGGCACGCCCACGTAGCATTAGTGTGTGCTTTTCTTCGGGGCTGCTAAAAACGATGCCGCCGGTGCTTGGGAAAGAGTGTTTCTTGTTGAGCCATCCGCCACCACCTGCCTCGGGAAAGGCCGCTGTAACCGCGTTTTTGGCTGGGGTTACCACTTTGATTTCTTCCTTCACGGCTTCCGAAGCTCGAAACTTAGTCTCTTCCCGGTCAGATTCACGCTGAATCTTCTGGCGGGCAGTGATACGGTCGAATTCCTCTTGCGTAATGATACCTTTCTCTTTGAGAACCTCGAGTAGCTCGTTCATACCCTGCGCTTTTGCTCCGTTGTGCGCCAGGGTCAACGCTAAGACAAGAGGTATCAATCTGATGAGGCGGAATCTAACGGAGTTATTGTTTCGGACCGCGCCATTTTGTTTTCTGATTTTGTACATATTTTTATCCTTTCCTTTCGAACAAATTGCGACTTAATGCTAATTTTCTTAGTTATGGCGGCGGACTGTTCCGCGCTCCCAAAAAAATGTAAGGGAGAAAGCCCGCTCTACAAGCGTGAATATAGCGTGATGTAATATACGGAAGAATATAGCGACGTGTCAAATATTCCTGCTGTTGGTTTAGACGCGCGGTTAATGTGCTATTGCGGCGCGACCAACAATATTTTAAAACTGACCACCTGTCGAATCCAGCGAGCCTCTCTCTTCTCGCTAGGCACGATTACTCGTAACGGTGCCTCTTCCTCGGGTAACTCACCGCCATTCTTTGAATACGCCAGGAAAATAATGCGATCATTGAAAGCCGGATCTAATTCGGGCAGCGCAAAAACCACTTGATAGCCGTCCCGCGCTTGAACCAATAAATACGTCGCCAGCCTTTTGCCGCGCAAAGCCTTGCCGAAAGTTAACCCGGCCGATTCAAGGAGGCTGACGATGGAGACACCCCTATAGTTGGAGGTCGCGCCGTTGTGCTCGGCCACCGTAACCGCGACCTCGGGCATAGCTTTTAATTCTTTCATGCTTAGCGCCAGCGGACGCTCAACCAGACCGCCAATTGACAAGACTGTGGCATCCTCGGCACGCGCCAGAGAGATGATCGCTAGGCAGAATGCCAATGCGCAAAGTCGAATCACATGAGTAGCAACTTGTTCGCGCAGGGCACGCCTTATCACGTCGCGTGCTTTTTAATCGACTGCTAGCAATACATTGGAGGCCTTGATGACGGCCATTACGGGAGATCCTTGTTTGAGTGCCAAGTCTTGCGCCGAATGAGTAGTAATAACCGAGACGATTTCAATACCGGCGCCGACCTCGATCACCACTTCGGTGCTAACAGGCCCGTGAATGATATTTTTAACTTTGCCTTTTAAGGTGTTGCGCGCACTGATTTTCATCCTATCTATCTCCTCTAGGATTAATCCAATATTACTACTATAGCTTGCGTCGTATCTATGGGTATATAGCACTTTATCTGAACTCTAAGAACTTGTCTAGCGATTACGCTAGCCTGAATGTGCGACTTGAATTTTATCCATTCGATCGGTGATTTATCTAATCTTTTTCTTGCTACACGGGCTAAAGGCAGGGACACAGGGTTTGATGTCAAGCAAGGGGTTCCTTTTTACGTCCAAAAAAGAGGCAGCAACGAGGGCTGCCATCAACACCACAATCAAAGTCTAGGAAGTAGTTAAGCCAAATGGCGACGATAAAAAATTATTCTTAGCCCAACTTGTTAAAAGTTGGCAGGAAGTTTTACAACCGTCACGGGATTATCGTGGTTATTCGGTGATGTTGCAGACAGTTCGGGAATTACAAGCAAGTAGCCACCGTCGGCCAACTTATGCACGGCGATATCCGCCGGGCCGGCCAATTTCTTGTCGGCTTGATCAAGCTCTAGCATCATGGGTTTTTTACCGGGCTTAGTAATAACAACGGTATTGGTGTTCTTGATTTCCGTGTCGAGCCGCACGTCACCGGCAAAGTCTAAGCCGTCCAACGCGCCTAACCCCTTGGCTAATGGCTCCGGCAGACGTCCTGCCTTAAAATCGTCCTGAGTCAGCCGGTACATGCCACCCTCGGCGGGGTCTTTCATCCCGGCAACCGCACCCACTGTATTGGTATGAATGCTGCCGTCGGGTGCCACCTGCACGCCATCCGGTCCGCCTTCAGGCATGGCTACGAAGTACACATCTTCGTCCCAACCGTTAGCAATTATATCAATCGACTTGTGAGGAACCATCCAGATTCCTGATGCGGTTTCCAACGGCGGCTCATAGGCTGCGCCCCCAATTGCCGTGTCGGCTATATAGAGATTGCCGTCCTTATCGAAATCAATCGCATTGGGCAGTGTGGCGATGGCTTTGGTCTTCTTCCAAAAAGTGGACCCATGCCCCATCTTAAGCTGCCCCAGCACAGCGCCGTTATTATCGAAGACCACAATGGCTGGAGACGCGTGAGCGGGATCCTTGATGTGTTCCCCAGCGGATGTTGCAAGCGGTGCCGCCCCGGTACAAAGAAAAATCGCCCCTTTGGGAAACCGCTGTGTAGCAATAGGATTGATGGCCATACTCAACGGCGCGGTCAAATTTTTGACCAGTTTCTCTTGGACCATCTTGAGCGTGCCGTCGGTCTGCACTTCCAGTTTACTAACATAGCCACCAAGCTCCGTCCAATGAAAGCCCTTGTCCGGCATGCCGAGTTCCGCTGAGTTCGAAATGTAAACATACTTGCCATCATCGCTAAAGATTGCGCCTTCCGGATTATCGAATGACTTTAGCACTTGTATAACTTGCCCTTTCACAGGGTAGCCTTCCATCGAATCCGCAAACGCTAAGGGCAGGATCGAGAAACCTACCGTTAGTGAAAACCCGAGCGTAATATTTTGAACAATTTTCATTTCTAATTTCCTCCTCATTTAAGTAATCGTTAAGTAAAACCACTGAGCCGCCACGGCGAAATTTTGGCGTCTAACGTTATGTTCCCACCGTTAGGTTGCATATCTTTTGAGGCTCCATCACAAATAACATTCAAACGATCTCAGCTATGACACTGACATGACCTGAACTTGGATGCACTGTTAGAAATCGCGGAATGTGACTCGACCCACTCTTGTGGCGGAAAAGCGGACTCGGCAATAACCGCAGCAAGAAAACTGGACACGCTCGCGGAACGAATGGGTCGATAGGGTTTGCCAGCCTGTTGGCACAATCGCTTTAGCCCCGTAGCCGCGTCGTGGCTGACACAATCGATGGGGAAAATAACCAGATCAGCTTTATTCACTGCCCCAACCAGGAGCCCTCTGCGGTCTTCAATGCCGCCATCATGGTGAATGAAGTCTCCGTTTGCGCCCTCGATCAGATCTCGCATCGCGTGCGTCGCTCCCGGACGTCCGCCGATGTAAACAATAGTGCGACCCGCGACCGCAGCGCGCAGTCTGTCCATGCTGTGGTCGGCTTCTCCACGCATGAGCATCAGTTGATTTTCCGTGACGTCGAGTTCTTTCCGCAACTCACGTTCGTTCTCTTGCGAGATCTGCAACGTTATATGGGTTTTGGCAAGTGTAGTGCGCATACTTGTCGCATTTGAAACGACCTGGTGGCAGCGCTTGGTACTGGTTACTAATTGGCGTTGCAATGTTGCGACCAATTCACGCAGCGTCTTGAGTTCGCCGTCGTTGTTCGGCTGAATATGTTGCGAACACGATTCATCTTGGGATATCCGCTCGACGAGTTGCTCTCTAAGGCCTTTGATCACTTCATCGCGCGATACAATCGCATCGCGCAGATTTCTTTGTTGTCTCTCGGTTTTCTGCAGCAACTCGATGTTCTCAGCTTCCAATTGCGTAAGTCGCCGGATGTCTGCGCGATTCGCCGCACCGACCAAATGCGAGAGCATGTGCACGTCGCCGAAAACGGCTTGGCGCAGATTTACGCTTGTCGAGCGATGGGTGAGTATTGCCCAATAGGCGCCCGGAATTTCGCCGCTTCGTTTCGACTCCTCCCACAGTTCGGTCAGTTCGGATGTGGTGTTGGCGCGATCGAATCGCTTGACAGTAGCCAGGTAGCGTTGATCAATCGCCTTATGCAGAACCCTGCCGCCAGGCTCTGGGTTCGTAGCCAGGCGTACGCCATCCTCATGAATTTCTAAGTCGGAAGTCTGTTTGAATTGACCGCCACTACAGCGCATAACCAGTTTGCGCAATTCTGCGGTTCCAAGACACGTGCCAATTACTGAACACAAGAGTTGTGCTGGGAGATTCCAAAGCTTTGTGCGAGCACGATGACCTAAATGCTTAACCCCTACATGATCGGTAACCGACTGTGACGATAGCGGCAATCCAGCAGCAAAGTGCAAAGCATAAAGTGCTTTGGGTTGAGTATTAAGTAAGTCAACAGAGATCGGTTGCATGCTTTGCTCTTCATTCGATAATGAATGCCTAGGTCAAATTGGTATTGTTATATATGATTAAATATAACGATGAATAAGATTATCACGCGCTTCAACAAAACGCAACGTTATATCTTAACAAATATAGTGCTTAAGAAAGAGGCCTGAATCCGGCAATTGTAGGAGTTACTACCGGCGCTTTCCGGCTAGAAGATGAAATAACTGAGCAACGTCAGCGTCAATGGCGGCGCGAGCTTTCGCTTCCATTGCGCGGAAGCGCTGCAGCACGTCGAGACCGAAGTCGGTGACGTGTGCGCCTCCACCGGAGCGTCCCCCAGCGGCCGTATCAACTAACGGTTTGCGAAAACACCGATTCATGCTGTCGACGAGCAGCCAGGCGCGCCGATAAGACATATTTAACTCGCGCCCCGCCGCTGAGATCGACCCAGTGCTTTGAATGGCTTCAAGTAATATTGCCTTACCCGGACCGATAGCAAAGTCTTCGCCATGGGGAATTCGAATGCGGATATAGGCTGTTGGCTTCATGCTTAATTACACAAGCATACCGGGAGTATCCTCAGTTGGAAAGAGTCGATTGAGGAATTTGTGAGGGGTTCCGACACCGATTTGTCCAAAATTGTGCGGTAGTGGCTGGGTCACCGGCTAGGAATAAATGATGCAGTCTGTCACAGTGAAGGCGGAACAAGTCATAATATTTCCAGTTGGGGAGGGTTGGTGCTGTCAAACATTAAGGGTACAACGCGCAGGTTCGAAATCCCGCGGGTATGTCGCGTCGATCAGGGGTATAAAAATTTCGCCAAGTGTTGCGCAGCAGCCGTGCTCGGGTAGCAAAGCATCCCCCGCGCAGCACTTTATGATTGCCAAACCACGGTTCCGAATATTCCTTATACGGATCACGGACAAAGCCGGGGTAGGGCGCAAAACTATCCGCCGTCCATTCCCAAACGTTGCCCCACAACTGGCGCAGGCCTTCCGGTGTGTCACCCTCCGGAGAAGCGCTCACCGCTTGGCTGCCAGCCATGATGCCGTCAAGATTGGCTCTGGAGGCGGCTCCTGGATCAGTATCATTTTGCCCCCAAGGGTAGGAGCGTTTCTCCAAACCTCCGGCGGCAAGCTCCCACTCCGCTTCCGTTGGCAAGCGACGCTGGGCATAGCGGCAATAGGCATTCGCTTCAAACCAATTCACGAAACAAACCGCAGCATGTTGCCGTTCGCCGATGTACACCCACATATCGAATTCGCGTAGCCACCACTGGCCGCCGCGGTTTTGCCAGTACCCGGGATGGTCGGCTTGAATGCGTTCGCGCCAGGCCCAGCCTTCGTCACACCAGAACTCGCGCAGTGCATAACCACCCTCGGAAACAAACTCGGCGAATTCGCCGTAGGTGACGGCAGCCTTCGCCATAGCAAAACTCGGCACATAAATTTCATGGGCCCATTTTTCATTATCGAAAACAAAATTCGCATCGTTTTTCATCGCGCCAAGTAAAAAGCGCCCACCGGAAATTTTCGCATCGCCCGGCCACGCCGTGCCAGGAGGCGCATGAATAGTGGCTCCCAGGCTAGGTATCGAATAGCCTAAGGTCTGCCGCGTATAAAAAAACGCTTCGCCGTGCATGTCTTCGTGGCATACGGCGAGTTGGGCAAAATAACGTAAAGCCGGGTTATCTGCCTCGTGCGTCAGCCGCTCGGTCACTTGTTCCAATACGTTTTTCGCATATCGCTGAGTGTCGTCGATATTGGGCAACGGCAAATCCCAGCGCGTTGCGTGGGCAACGGCCGCCGAATCGTAAAGCTCATCGGCATGGGTAAGCATCGAGGGCAGCGGAGCAAGCTCGCTGCCGCGATATCGCAAACACCAATATTCTTGAAACCACGCAATATGGCCGATTTCCCACAGCGGCGGATTGACGATGCTCAAGCGCGAGCCTAGCAACTGTGCACCGCTCAGGTCCGCATAGAGGGCGAGAGACCGATGGCGCGTGTCGTGTAGCCATTCCTTGAGCGGTGATTGGTGCAGTGCGGTCATGACAGTGTTGAACGATTCGGGTACGCTCGGGAGTGTAGCCTGAATTTTAATCCGATGAAAATTGCACTCGTTACACCGGCCGCACCACAATCCCGAAGCGGCAATCGTAATACCACCACGCGCTGGGCGGCGATGTTGCGTGAGCTTGGCCATCGCGTCGATATTGTAACGCAATGGAATGGTAAACCCGCTGACGCGATGCTCGCGCTGCACGCGCGGCGTAGCTACGGTTCTATCAAGCGCTTTGCGAGGCACCATCCCGATCGGCCGCTCATCGTCACCTTGACCGGCACGGATTTATATCACGACATACGCGTCGACGCGGACGCCCAGGAGTCGTTGTGCTTGGCCACGCGCTTGATTGTCCTGCAGGACATGGGGCTACACGAATTATCGCCAGCCATGGCCGAAAAAGCCCGCGTAGTATATCAATCGGCACAGCCGCTTGAACCCCAAGCGCCGCTTAAGAATGGATTTGAAGTGTGCGTCATCGGGCATCTGCGCGAGGTGAAAGACCCGCTGCGTGCCGCCTATGCGCTTAAATATCTACCGGTCACGTCTAAGATATGCATCAAGCAGATGGGCAGTGCCTTGGAGAGTGAGATGGGGCGTGCCGCCCAGGCCATGATGGCTGAAGAGCCGCGCTACCATTGGCTCGGCGAGTTGGCCCATTGGAAGGTGAGGAAATATTTGGCGCGTAGCCGCGTCATGGTCATCAGCTCGCGGATGGAAGGTGGCGCGAATGTCGTCTCCGAAGCATTGATGGCGGATGTGCCAGTAATCGCGTCTTATGTATCAGGGAATATCGGCATGCTCGGCGAAGATTATCCCGGCTATTTCCCGTATGGCGACGAACGCGCTCTAGCCGAATTGTTGTCTCGCGTCGAAACCGACAGCGCTTTTTTGCTGTTGTTGCAACGCCACGGCCGCGAGCGCAAAAAGCGCATCTCGGCTCTGCAAGAGAAACGGTCTCTCGCTGCTATCCTCCGGGAAATTCAGTCTGATGAAGTATCATAGCGATGGTGGAAGTCACTCTACAGAGGAGCAGAGATGAAACGTGAATTTATTTCAGCAGCGATGATCGGTGTTGCGATTGCAACAATGGCCGGATGTACGCAAGAACAACAGAACCAGTTTTCACGCGGCATCCAGAATTGGACCGGTACGAACGGCGTTTTGGATATTTACAGCGGTGAGAAATTAGTGATGCGCTTTATTAAAATTGATAAGGTTAGCACCGCGATTGGTACGTCTGATAACGGAGCGCGTTCTTATCGTTATGGCTATGGCTATGTGGATGAAAATCAAAACTATAAAGTCGATTCAGGCGAGAAAAAAGTTTACTTCGAGATCAGCGATTACTCGACGAATTATGTGTTTTACGAAAATTACAAAGACTGACGAACTCTGCTACCGTGGGCGCAATTCACGCGCACTGGATTTTCACTGTTGCGCGATCAGGTAGGTCAACAACTTGACTCCGCGTTACTCCATTAACCGATTGAAGGAGTTGATACCATGACTAACCGCCTTCATCACGTTGCGAAGAAGCATTTCGACGCTCATCTTCAGGCGTTGTCAGAACGCGAGCGGCAAGTGATTCAACAATTGGGCGAGAGTGGCCCGGTTAGTCGAGATACCAATCGCCAGTTCGATTCCGATCTAACCTTTGGGCAACGCTTGGCGGATCGCGTGGCGAGCTTTGGAGGTTCATGGGCTTTCATTATTATTTTTGCAGTAATTATGGCGGCCTGGGTTCTGCTCAATTCAATCTTGCTGGCTCGGCAGGGCGCGGCGTTTGATCCTTATCCTTACATCCTCCTGAATTTATTTCTGTCAATGCTCGCTTCGATCCAGGCGCCCCTAATCCTCATGGCGCAGAATCGCCTCTCGACCAAGGACAGAATTGATGCCGCCCACGATTACGAGGTCAATTTGAAAGCGGAGTTGGAAATTCTTAGCTTGCACGACAAGCTCGATGAGCTGCGTGATAAGAAGTGGATGGATCTCATTGTTATGCAACAAGAGCAAATTCAATTGTTGACCAAGCTTACTCAGCCTCGCGAGGCGGGTGCGGGATAAGCTTATTGCGCAGCCGCTATGCCCAAGCCATAAGCCAGGTCGGCGCGTGGGCACAAACAGCTTGCCGACCCTACCTGGCTGAGAGCCAATATCAGTGCGGCTTTCAGACCATGCCTCCCTACGAGGCAAGTGAAACCCGGCTCGTGGCGAGATCCCAATAAAGACGTCAAATCAATTCGAGCCCAGCCCCTTTAGCAATTAACTCGAGGCTGGCCACTTTAATATGATGCGCCTGACTCCGTGCCGTTGGGCGACCAGGCAGGGGAGCGCGCGCGAAGAAGTGGGCTGCGTTTATGAATGCACGTGCAGTCCGCCAATAGTCTCCCATTGCTGCTCGAAATGCCGCGCGTCCTCCTCGGAGCGCGCTCTCACTCCCATCAGAATGCCGCCGTCGTGGATGCCAGTTTCATACTGTTTGGCACGCTCCTCCGGGATGCCCCAATCGCTAAGCGCTCCAATAAGGCCAAAGGTCAGGCCAGCGGCGCCGGCGGCCGCCAGTGCCACAGCTACCGGTCCCGCGAGAATTAACCCCAAGCCGGGAAGCGCCACGACACCCACGGCTATGATGGCCGGGAGAATGGTGCCAATTGTTCCCCCCATGGGGCCGCCGAGTTCCCCACCCTCTGCTACTTTGCGGCCCAGTTCAGTATCGATTTGACGATCGTCCGAGAAGTAGCGTCTACGAGTGTCATCGGACATGACCACGTTGATGTCTCCTTTGCCATAGCCGCGCTGAACGATTACCTCGTACGCCCGCTCGACACTCTGGCTGTCTTTGAATAAGCCTGTGACCATTTTTATGTTGCCACTAGTTTCTGCTGAATTTGTCATCGCCATCTCCTAAATTGTCATTGCGCTCGGTGCGAGCGATCGTTTTCCTGTCAGTTCAGTTTTGGTTGCACACTTATTGTACCAGCGCGGCTCAGCATCCAATATTCAGAATCACTCCCATTCCCTACGCGCTGTTCGTGAAGACCGATACCCCTTGGGCAACGCTGAACGAATTTCTGTCTGCGGCGCGTGTCATGCGCATCGGGCACGCGGAATGTCGGGCGAAACCAAGATGGAAATGCGCGTTTGAGGCGATTAAAGGGGCTACTCATTAGCCGCCCCATGTCAAGTGGGTAAAACTATTCCTTGCATGACGCATACATTGCTATGCACGTTCATGGAGCACGTCTTAACTACTGCAACGCCCTGCTTGCCCAACCGCACCCTGCTTTTCTCTCCATTGGCTGCGAACGAATCGCGCCAGCCACCCATCAGGATCGAGCGGAATGCGATGAACTGCGTCCGCCTTGGCAGCCCGAGGCCGCCCCAGAAAAACGTCGGTGTCGTCCCACGTCCAATCG